>CAJWZE010000031.1 GCA_913049845.1 uncultured Cryomorphaceae bacterium | reverse complement strand
TCTGCTCCGGAATTCCTACTTCCTCCTCAGTCTCACGTAAAGCAGTCTGCTCATAGTTAGCGTCGGTTGGCTCTTTACTCCCGCCGGGAAAACTAATCTGCCCGCCATGGGTGCCGTTGTAAGGTGCACGTTTCATAAACAAAAGCTCCAGTCCCTCTGAACCTTTGAAGAGTTGCGCTAAGACAGCCGCCTTTTTGGCTTGATGGATCGTTTTCGATGATGTACGAACCATTTTACGAAACCAAGGCATCATCGGGTTTTTGAAGGAAGAACCTTCGTTTGCGCTGGCGAGCTTAAAAAGGAGTTGATCTATGTTCACCAAATAAATTTACCCAAACGGGAATTGGCTATGAACTTTCCTTTCAATTTTTGTTATCTATTAAAAACCTAACCTCCATAGGATATGACTATAACTCAATTCCGTTACATCGTCGCCGTTGACAACCACCGCCACTTCGCACGCGCCGCTGAGGCATGCTTTGTTACCCAACCGACATTGAGTATGCAGATTCAAAAGCTAGAAGAAGAACTAGATATCTTAATCTTTGACCGTTCAAAGCAGCCAATTGTACCTACCCCATTGGGTGAAAAAATCATTGAACAAGCGAGAAAAGTCATACAAGAAGCTGCCGTTCTCGAACACATGTCCAAGCAAATCAAAGGCACCTTCGAAGGCGACCTTAGATTGGCTGTAATCCCTACTATAGCATCTAGCCTTTTACCGCGCTTCTTGGTAGAGTTCAACCAAGCCTATCCCAAAATAAATTTGTTTGTCGAGGAAATGAAAACCGCGGATATGATTGAGGCTTTGCGCAAAGACCGTATTGATGTAGGTATTGCAGCTACACCCCTACAGGAGCGTGGAATCGTGGAGAAACCACTTTACCACGAGCCTTTTGTTGCTTTTGTTCCGAGCTACCACAAATTTGCCAAGGATAGATTCTTATTAGCCTCAGAAATCAACCCAGATGAATTGCTATTATTACATGAAGGGCATTGCTTCAGAAATAGTGTGCTATCGTTGTGCAATCCAAAAAACCTGAATGGAGACGGAATTCACATGGAAAGTGGACACTTCGATACCTTGGTGAAGTTGGCCGATAAGGGCTTGGGAATGACCCTACTGCCTTATCTAACTGGAATAGACCTCAATGAGCGATACAAAGGATCTATTAAACCAATCGCTGAGCCTACGCCAACAAGACAAGTAAGTCTAATTCACTCGCGCACCCAGCTTAAACTTGAGTGGATTGAAGCTTTGGAAAAGGTGATTCTGAAAAGGTTACCCAAAAAAGTATTAGAAGTTCCAGAGCGAGTGGTTAGCCCATTGTAACAAGCACCATACCTAGTGCGACAAGGATACATACAGAAATTACATTGAGCATTATACCTCTTGCCATCATGTAACTCACTGTTAATTTTCCGGTGGAAAAAATGATTGCATTTGGCGGAGTAGCCATCGGAAGCATAAATGCACAGCTAGCGCCCAAAACCAATGGCACACTTAAAATTTCCATAGTCCATCCGAAAGTCATCGATAAACTGAGCACCAATGGCATTAAAGCGCTCACCAATGCCATATTACTGAGTAGTTCTGTTGCAAAGACCCCAAGGAGTGCCATAATAAGCACCCAGAAAAGAATAGGTGTGTTTTCAAATGACTTCATACCGACTTCCAAGGCCTCAAACCAATAACTCTGCTGCAATGTCCCAGCCAAGGCCAAGCCACCACCGAATAAGACTAATATGCCCCACGGAAGTTTTGAGGTACTCTCCCACTCTAGAAGGCTTTTGCCTGAATCTCCCTTTAGGCTGAAAAGCAATACAGCGGCAAGCAGTGAGATACCCGTATCAGACCAATGAATGTGTTCACTAATTACGCCTAAGTAAGGGCGAACTATCCATAATAAAGCGGTTGAAGTGAATATGATGGCAACCTTTTTCTGTGCGTTATCCATACTTCCTAGGCGGTTCCATTCCTCTTCTAGGTATAATTCTGTCTCCTTTTTTTCCTTATCCTTAAGAGATATCGCCTTTAGGCTGCGAGATAGAATGGTGTATGCAGCTAGGCCAATAGTTGCGGCAGCTGCAAGGCCAATAGGTAACCATTCAACAAAGCCAATCTGGCGGTCTAAATGTTCACTTAAAAATCCCGCAAAAATCATATTAGGGGGTGTCCCTATAATGGTCGCCATGCCCCCGATATTGGCCGCCCACGCGATACTCAAGAGCAACGGACGTTCCATTTTAATAGCGGAAGTCTCCGGAAGTACTGCCAATACACTTGTGGCAATAGGAAGCATCATGATTGAAGTTGCGGTATTACTGATCCACATCGACATAAATGCAGTACTGAGCATAAACCCAGCGAGGAGCCCTCTAGTACCGGTGCCTGTTCGACGTAAAATCAATAGCGCAATACGATAATGTAGATTCGTTTCCTCCAATGCTCTGGCGATAATGAAACCCCCAAAGAATAGATAGACGAGAGGGTGCGCGTAATAAGCAGACATACTTTTCGCCTCCATCAACCCAAAAAGTGGAAAAAGAAGCAAAGGCAAAAGGGCTGTCACAGCCAGATGAACAGTCTCTGATATCCACCAAATAAGCATCCACGCGGTGATTCCTAATAAAATAAATTGCGATTCAAACCCACCAAAGAAGGCAATAATAAAAGCCGCGAGTGGTCCCATTAGGCGCATTAAGGATGTATTTTTGTTTCTCATTGAGTGCGTATGAAATTGGTTTTTGCAACCCACAATGCGGGTAAGTTACGGGAGGTAAAGGAATTAATAGGACACAAATATGAAGTTATTGGTCTAAGTGAACTAGATGATATAGATGATATTCCGGAAAATGAACTGACTCTTCAGGGTAATGCTTTAGTAAAGGCAAGAAATGTATGGAACAAATACGGACTGGCATGTTTCTCAGACGATACCGGTTTAGAAATCGATGCATTAAACGGTGCTCCTGGAGTTTTCAGTGCCCGTTATGCAGGATTCACAAAAGACTCAGAACAAAATATGGCCAAAGTGCTCTATGAGCTAGAGAAAAAAGAGGACCGCTCAGCTCAATTCCGTACCGCCGTTGCACTCATCATTGATGGTAAAGAATACTTATTCGAAGGTATTGTACGCGGAAAAATTGCTAGAGAAAAAACAGGCAAGCAAGGTTTCGGGTACGACCCAATCTTTATCCCTGAGGGCCACAAAGAGAGTTTTGCTGAGATGGGTAATGCCAAGAAGAACAGTCTGAGCCACCGTGGACGAGCCATTAGGAAGCTCATCGAGTTTTTGGTTTAGTCTTCTTCCATTTTCTCTGGATTCGAGAAGAAACTGAAATTCACATGGCCGTACCTCCGGTGTTCTGTAAACCCTAGTAGGTGACTTAAATCTGTTTGGTCGCTGTGCTCGATGATGGCTTCACCGCCTTCTGCTAATAACTTATGGTCAATAATACCTTTTGCTAAATCTTCGTAGTATTCCCATTCATAAGGCGGATCTGCAAAGACAATATCGTATTGTGTAGCATTTCTTCGGATATATTGCAAGGCGTCGCATTTTACCGTCTGTATGGAAGCCCCGAGTTCTTCATTCGTTTTAGAAATGAATCGGACACAATCGCGGTGAATGTCAACGGCCACTATTTCTTCCGTACCACGCGAAGCAAACTCGCAGGAAATATTACCCGTACCAGAAAATAAATCTAGTACTCGAAGGTCTTCGAAGTAATAGCGATTATTCAGAATATTAAAAAGGCTCTCCTTTCCAAAATCAGTTGTTGGACGTATTGGAAGGTTCTTTGGAGCGGTGATACGCTTTCCACGCCATTTTCCGCTAACTATTCTCATAATCGTAATAGAGGGCCATAAGATTCTATATCCACCTTATTCAATGCTGAACTAAGCTTCACATACTTATTAGCTTTAATTGATTTCACTGCTTTAAAATAGGGCTTCACAAATGCTATTGCCTTTTGGTGATTTAGGCCGCAGACCTCTACCAGTAGTGTTTCACGATCCCAACCAAGCTGTTCAGAAATATTGCCAAGATGGTATAAAAGTTCTTCATTTGAGGAAGTCGGAAGTGTATTCACAAGCTGATACCCCTTGGTATCAGCTGCAAAATAAGTAGCTGTTGTCGATTCGAGATTTACCCACAACCTCGGCGAAGAAGCCTTCGGAAGACGCTCCATCTGAATAAGCCAGTTGTGCTTCAGTTCCTTTGAAGCCTTGTGTGTCAAAGCATATACTTCAACTGCCAAAGATTCTGAAAAAAAAACTCGATCTGCCTCGCTACCGAGCAATACTTTGGTCCACTTTTTATCCTTGGTCCCTAGGGCTTTGGGTAAAAGAACCGATTGACCAAATTCTTGAGCCTTAATAACCGTTCCTGGTTGCTCAGAAAAAGAAGCCAACAGCTCCTTGAATGGATCTTCTTCTAATTCTCCAGCAGGCACGAAACCAATCATATATAACTGTTTTGATTTGGTGTTTTTAACCAAAAAAGAAAGTCCATCCTGCTGACGCAGGATGGACAATGTACAGTTTTCCGCTTTCGCTGATTCGAAAGCTGGATCAATATTATTCTGTCTTACAGCGTGTGTTCTCGTAATTACCACTTATGGTTGGTTCTGTTAGCGACCCAATCGTCCAAGAGCTGTTTTCAACTTTCTTGTACGCTTGAGGGTATTCTTCTGCAATATCAGCAAAAATAACTTTGTAAGGAGCGTTAACTTCGAATGTAGCTACATCCACACCATTCTTGTTGATTTCAGAAGCGTCCATAGTAAATGTAGAATCTGTACCGGAAATATTTCTCAAGGTCTCTGCTATAAATCCTTCACCAAACAACTGCGTGCTCACCTGCTCTTGTCCAAGAACACGGATAATCACAGAATCCTTGTTCATATCCTTTTGGTAGATTTTGTCGTAGTACATGAACGAAGTATCCTTACGCTCGATGATGCTAATGAAACCAGTGTCTACAAATCCAACAAGTTCGTCAATCGATGCACAGTAAATACCAAACTCACTCTTGTAGGCGAGTTGTGCTTCACGAATGCCCTCTAACTGTTCTGTTACCTCACACAATCTCGTATTTTCAATGCGCTGAAAGTTGATCGGTTGCATAATACTTTGGTAGATTCGTACAGTCAGTAATACTGACATTACGATTAGAACTGCTTTAATTCCGAGTTGTACCTTTGAATTCATTGTTATCGTTCAGGATTAATCGCCTCAAAACTACAATATTTTTTCATTGCTTACACCGTCAAGTACATACGCAGATTTAAGGGATTTCTTCCCCTTCGAACCTACTGTCGATCAAGATGTTTTGCTTAAAAAACTTGCGCTGTATCTCAGTGTAAAACGCATACATCCGGAGGTTCTCATTGTCAAAGGTTATGCGGGTACTGGAAAAACTACAGTCTTGCGATCTATGGTCGCTGCACACAAGAAGCATCAGCGCAAAATCTTATTGATGGCACCTACGGGTCGTGCCGCAAAGGTGATGAGTGGTGCTGCTGGAAAGAATGCTTTCACTATACACCGCAGCCTTTACCGTCCAGATGTAAATAATGGCGGTATAGCAAATTTTATTCTCTCGAATAATCCTCACAAGAACACCACCTTTGTGGTAGACGAAGCGGGCCTTGTTGCTACGAATAATGATAGCACAGTTGGAGGTAACTCCCTGCTTGAAGATTTACTCACATACGTTTTTTCAGACCCATCAAACGGACTTATGCTCTTAGGGGATCCTGCTCAACTCCCACCCGTTGGCCAGCCTCAGAGCCCTGCACTCACCGCTGATTGGTTCATTGAGGCGGGTATTAATGCCACGGAACACACACTTAGAATGGTTGTGCGCCAAGCTTTAGACAGTCACATTCTAAAAAATGCAACGCAACTCAGAAAGCTGATTGAATCCGACTCCTCGGAACCACCAAAACTCATTCCCGGGAAAGATTTTATCCAAGTTGAAGACGTCTACCACCTACAGGAGATTTTTGAACGACTCTACGCTTCAAATAGCGAGAGCAATACCATGGTTGTTCGCAGCAATAAAAAAGCCAACAACTACAACCAAGGCATACGTGGCAGGATTAAGTTTCACGAGGATCAGATTAGCGCCGGTGATCAATTTATGGTGGTGAGAAACAACTATTTTTGGTTATCCGAAACTTCCAAAATGGGCTTTATCGCCAATGGAGAAATTGGCGAAGTTCGCTCTATCAGAAACCTACACGAACGCTATGGATTAAGCTTCTGCGAGGCTACTGTAGTTTTTATTGACTACCCTACGGAAGATGCTATCGATGTCATCCTGAATATAAGTACGCTGAGTTCGGAAGGTCCCGCCCTTAGCAACGCTCAAAGCAACTCTTTGTACGAGCAAATGGTTGCAAAGTTTTCTCACCTCAGCTCAAAGAAGAAGATGTACGAAGCCATAAAGAACGACCCGTACCACAATGCTCTTCAGGTAAAGTTTAGCTACGTTATCACCTGCCATAAAAGCCAAGGTGGTCAATGGAAACAGGTGATTATAGAGCATCCATATTTACCCAATGGCCCTTCACCAATGTACTATAAATGGCTATACACAGCCTTGACCCGGGCTACACAAAAAGCCTATTTACTTGGGTTTCCTTCGGATTGGTTTGACGTATCTTAGCGGCCATATCACAGCACTATGAAATACATAATAAGTCGAATGATTTTAGGTCTAATCGGGTGGGAAGTTGTGGCTCCTGAGGAGATTAAAAAGAAAGCCAGGAATACTGTCACGATTGCTGCTCCGCATACATCAAACTTTGATACTTTTCTAGCATTAGGCACATTTTGGCAAATGCGCCTGCCGATGAAATTCCTCATCAAAGACTTCTACACCAAATGGTACTTCTTTGGATTGTTCACTTGGTTGGGAGCTATTGGCGTGAACAGAGAACAGCGATCCAATCTAGTAGCTACCAGTGCAAAACTGTTGATAGAGAACGATATCAATCTGATTGTTAGCCCGGAAGGCACTCGCAGCTACACCGAAAAATGGAAAAGCGGGTTTTACTACATAGCGCAAGAAGCAGGGGTAGATATTAGCTTAGGCTTCGTAGATTACAAAAATAAAAGAGCTGGGATTACCAAAGTCATTTCACCCACTACACTCGAAGATACTAAAGCGGAATTGACCAGCTTTTATAATGATATCCAGGGTAAGTACCCTGAAAAGTTTAATCCAAACATGAAGTAGTGGCTCGAAGAGCATTAAATTTTCCTCAGGCTTTAACAGCGCTCATCCAACTTAAAATAGAAGATGGACAGGAGCTAATATTTGATGTGGTCCGGAAAAAATGGTTGGTGTGCACACCAGAGGAATGGGTACGACAGCATGCTGTTCAATATCTAGTCGCCTTGGGATACAGTATTCACCACATTCAGATTGAAAGTGGGTTGAAAACAGGGTTTAATACAAAGCGTAGTGATATCATCGCCAATAGCAATGGCAAACCAGAAGTGCTCGTCGAATGCAAAGCACCTGAAGTTGCATTGAGCCAAAAAACTTTCAATCAGGCATTCAACTATAATTATACCATTGGGGCACCGCTCATCTGGCTAACCAATGGTCTTCAAAATCTCTATTGGGATTGTAAAGAGAGTAAACAACTCGAGCAGTTGCCTGCTTAGATTTTAAGTTTAACGAAGTCTATCAAGCGAGCGCACTTTAGCCTCATCTTTCTGTATACCTTTTGAAGCCATAAATGCTAGCACGATATTGATAAACGGCACAACAACGCCCCACGAGGCTGTTGCACCTTCATCTTGAATGATCCAAATCAGTGCTCCTAAGACAACAAGACTCGTTAACATACCTAAACGTACGATGAGCAATTGCAGGTTGCGGTTATTGTACAATAGAATAGAACCAGATAACAATGCCATGGAGCCGCCAAAGCCGCTAAAAGTTGATGCATTAGCAGTAGCAGCAAAGGTTACACCATCAAGATCGTACATAGGCAAAACAAAAACTGCCAAAGCGCTAAGGATGGCACTTGCGAATAAATAAAGCGTCTGTATACGTTGAATCATAGGTTTAAAATTTTAACAAATTTGAAAAAAAATCCGCTTTACCCCACGCAATATTGCGAAACTCACTATTATTGTATAACAATGTTCGAAAGAAACCCGCTTATCGGTCTCTTTTACAATTATTCCCACACACATGTTGACTGAAAAAGATTTGCAATCGCGCAAATTGCCTGAATTAAAAGAATTGGGCATTAAACTAGAGATACCAAAAGCCAAAACAATGAAAAAAGGTGAGTTGGTTGATGCTATTAAGGCGAAGCTTAATATTAATATAGAAGATCCTAAACCAAAAAGGGAGGATCAAGATAGCAAAGCCAAAAGTTCATCAAATAAAGAGGTTGCTCCCGAGAGTGGCAAACCTAAAGAAGGTCGTAAAGAGCGCTATCAAGGCGACCATCAGCAACGTAAGGGAAATAAAAATGACCGCAACCGCAATAATCACAATAATCATAGTAACAATCGTCGTAGACCAAAAGAATTCCATTTTGAAGGCATTATTGCCAATGAAGGGGTTCTAGAGATAATGCCGGATGGCTACGGATTCTTGAGAAGTTCAGATTACAACTATTTGAATTCTCCCGATGATATTTACGTGAGCCAAAATCAGGTACGTAGTATGGGCCTGAAAACAGGTGATACCGTAAGTGGTGAGGTACGACCTCCTCGTGAAGGTGAAAAATACTTCCCGTTAGTAAAGGTTAATAGCATTAATGGCCGCAGCCCCGAATTCGTAAGAGATCGTGTGGCTTTCGAGCACTTAACACCTCTGTTCCCGAACGAGAAATTTGATATCACTTCGCGTCAATCGTCGACCTCGACGAGAATTATTGACCTCTTCTCTCCAATTGGGAAAGGACAACGCGGTCTGCTCGTAGCACAGCCTAAGACTGGTAAGACAACCTTGATGAAAGAGGTGGCAAATGCTATAGCGGCGAATCACCCCGAGGCCTATATGATTGTTTTGCTGATTGATGAACGTCCAGAAGAGGTGACTGATATGTCGCGCAGCGTAAATGCAGAGGTTGTCGCCTCAACGTTTGATGAACCAGCAGACCGACATGTTAAGGTAGCGAACATTGTCTTAGAAAAAGCAAAGCGTATGACTGAATGTGGACACGATGTAATTATCATGCTCGATTCTATCACGCGCCTTGCGCGCGCATACAACACGGTAAGCCCTGCTTCAGGGAAGATTCTCTCCGGTGGTGTAGATGCCAATGCACTTCAAAAGCCGAAGCGCTTCTTCGGTGCTGCACGTAATATCGAAGGCGGCGGCTCATTAACCATTCTTGCTACAGCATTAATTGATACAGGTTCAAAAATGGACGAAGTTATCTTTGAAGAATTCAAAGGGACAGGTAATATGGAAATGCAATTAGATCGCCGTATTGCGAACCGTCGCATCTGGCCAGCCATCAACCTCATCGAAAGTGGTACCCGCAAAGAAGATCTTCTTTTGGCACCAGATGTACTGCAACGTATGTGGATTATGAGAAAATATTTAGCAGATATGACCCCTATAGAGGCTATGGAGTTCCTGAACGACCGTATGCGTCAGACCAAGGATAATGCTGAATTCTTGATCTCAATGAACGGCTAACAAGAGTCGACTTTCATTAGTTATAAACCGGCGCCCGATGAGCGCCGGTTTTTTATACCTCATTGGCAAATTGCCTTGCGTAAAGATTGAAGTAAGCACCTTCTTTGGACAGAAGTTGAGTGTGGTTGCCCATTTCAATGACTTTACCCTTGTCTAATACAATTATACGATCCGCGTGCCTTATGGTAGACAGTCTATGGGCGATGATAACAGAAGTTCGATTCTTAGTTAGTACAATGAGTGCGCGTTGGATGAGTTCTTCTGTATGAGAATCAATACTCGAGGTAGCCTCATCGAGAATAAGCACTTTTGGATTTGCCACATACGCTCTTAAAAACGCGAGGAGCTGACGTTGGCCCGCAGAAAGAACGCCTCCTCGTTCTTGAACATTGTAGTCCAAACCGTCCGGGAGCTCTTTAATAAATTCAGATATACCTATGGCTTCGGCCGCTTGCAACAACACGTCGTCCGAAATACGCTCATCGCCTAGAACAATGTTTGCACGGACTGTATCCGAGAACAAGAAAACATCTTGAAGAACCAAGGCAAGCTGCTCACGAAGGGTATGAACATCAATATCCTTGAGCTCTATACCATCAATAGTGATCGAGCCATCGGTATATGGATAGAATCCCATAAGCGCCGAAATGATGGTGCTCTTTCCAGCTCCTGTGGCACCCACGATGGCGACAGTTTCTCCTTTATTAACCTTGAAGCTCACATCCTTGAGGATAGGCTCATCGGGGTTATAGCTAAAATGAACGTTTTCAAAACTGATTTCTCCTTGTAAATCCTCTATTTGATAAAATCCGTTGGGCTCGATTTCATTGTTACCGTCGAGCAGTTTAAGAACGCGTTCCGAGGCAACCATACCCATCTGCAAGGTGTTGAACCTATCCGCCAATTGACGAAGCGGCCTAAATAGCATGCCAATGAAAATGATGATTGCCGTGAGCTCACCTATTGTTACACTGCCACCTATTGCTGCATTCATCCCGCCGTACCATACTGCCAAACCAATGGAGATGGCACTGAGGACTTCTATAATTGGGAAGAACAGTGCGTAGTAAAAAATACTTTCAATGTTTGCCTTGCGGTGACGGTCGTTGATTTCCTCAAACTTATCCATCTCGTGATTTTCTCGTCCGAAGGCTTGAACAATGGACATACCGCTTAAATGCTCTTGAACGAACGTATTGAGATTACTTACCTCATTTCGCACTTTTTGAAACGCTCCCTTAATCCCACGCTGAAACCAACGAGTAGCCAAAAAAAGTACTGGAATAACACTTAAACTCACAAGAACCAGGACAGGATTGAAAAAAAAGAACATCGCACCGAGCATCACTAAGATGCGGAACAGATCACCGAAGATCACCAAAATTCCTTGCGAAAAAATTTGTGATATCGTTTCAATATCAGAGATTACTCGAGTAACGAGTTGACCAATAGGTGTGCGGTCGTAAAATCCTAAACGAAAGGTCTGAAGCTTCTCGTAGAGCTCTATACGGATGTCTTTAATAATACTTTGTCCGAGCCAATTGGCGGCGTACATAAAACCGAATTGGCCCAGGGCTTCAATAACAAGCAAGGATACTAATAAGAGCATTAGGCGTATGAGCTCTGGCGCATCGTTCGTCAAGATTGCATCGTCAATAACGCTGCGAATCAGGATGGGGCGAGCTGTCCCTAAACCGCCCAAGGCGATTGTCAGGAAAACAGCGAAAACAAAAAGCACTCTATAGGGTCTGGCATAGGCCATCACCTTTAGAAAGAGCTTAAAGTCAAATGCTTTACCGCCTATCTGAGACATATTAAAGGTTATTATAAGTTACCTTAGATAGATATAAGCCGTGAGCAGGAGCACTAGTTCCCATCACACCACGATTTTTTTGTTGCAATCTACTCTGGAAGTCTTGCACTGTCCATTTACCGCGTCCAACTTCGTAGAGTGAACCTACAATGGCGCGCACCATGTTCCGTAAAAAACGGTCGGCTGTGATATGAAAGACCCAAATATCATCGTGTTTTACCCATTTAGCCTCCGTAATGTCGCAGAGGGTAGTTTTATTGTCGGAACCGCACTTGCAAAAGCTTGCAAAGTCTTCTTCCTTGAGCAATAGCGATGCAGCCGCATTCATCTGAGAAACATCGGGTTTATTATCTATCATCCAAGCGAAATTTTGATGAAATGGCGAACCGTTATCGCACATATAGTACTCGTAACTACGGGATACTGCATCAAAGCGAGCATGCCAATCATCGGCAACTTCTCGGGCTTCAAAAACACGAATTGCCGGAGCTAAAAACCTGTTTAAACGATGAACAAGATGATCCATATCCTTCACACTAGTGGCCAATTCTGGTTCCCAATCAAAGTGCACATACATCTCCTTGGCATGAACCCCAGTATCCGTACGACCAGAACCCATAGAGGAAATCGCTTGATTTAAGAGCTTCGAAAGCGCATCGTTGAGATCGCCCTGAGCCGTGCGGTCACGAGGCTGTATCTGCCAACCGCAAAATGGGGCGCCGTCAAAGGCCAATCTTAGAACTGTTCTCATTACTTTTGGAGCTCGTTTAGACTCCAAAGGTACGCTTGTGCAGGAAAAAAGGACAAAAATCTTATTGCTCTCTGACAATCACAGTCATATGGACAATCATGTAATTAAATTTTGTCAGCAGGTAGATATGATTTGGCATGCAGGAGACATAGGTTCCCACGAAAGCATAGATGCACTGGAAGCCACAGGAAAACCGATAGTTGCGGTATATGGAAACATTGATGACCACACTATGCGTTCCCGATATCCAAAGCATCAAAAGTTCTTCCTAAACGGTATGAAGGTATGGATGACTCATATTGGAGGTTATCCACCGAAATACAATATGCGCTCAAGGGACACCATTCGCAAGGAAAAACCTGATATATTCATCTGCGGCCACAGTCATATACTCAAGGTGGTAAATGATCCAAAAATAGATTGTCTTCACATGAACCCTGGCGCTTTTGGTCACCACGGATTTCACCAAGTTCGTACCATGCTACGCTTCGATATTGTTCAAAACCACCTCAATATCCGTGGAAAAGTGGAGAACCTCGAGGTAATAGAATTAGGAAAACGCGGGCAACTGCGCTAATTTTGTGCTTTAACGAAGAAATACATGTCTACTTCCTTACATGCCATCACCCCTATAGATGGTCGCTATGCTTCAAAAACTTCAGAGTTAACCCACTATTTCTCAGAGTTTGCACTAATCAAATACCGCGTTCACGTGGAAATCGAATACTTTATCGCGCTTTGTGAAACCGGTGTAGAGCAGCTATCGGATGTGGATTCTGGTTTATTCGAATCACTTCGAGACATTTACCGCAACTTCCAAACGGAGGATGCACAGAAAATCAAGGACATCGAAAAGCTGACCAACCACGATGTCAAAGCCGTGGAATACTTCATTAAAGATGAATTCGAAAGGTTAGGTTTGAACCAATTCCAAGAATTCATTCACTTCGGACTGACATCACAAGACATTAATAATACCGCAGTGCCTTTAAGCATAAAGGACGCATTAAACGAACTCATATATCCACAGATCGAAGGGCTTATTGAGTCTATTGACGCAAGTGCTGCAGCTTGGGCTCACATTCCTCTTTTAGCGCGTACTCACGGCCAACCGGCTTCACCCACTACCCTTGGTAAGGAGTTCAAAGTATTTACCGCCCGACTGGGGGTACAGTTGGAACAACTCAAAGGTGTTCCGCACAGCGCTAAATTCGGAGGTGCCACAGGGAATTTTAATGCGCATACTGTGGCTTATCCCGGGGTAGATTGGCATGCTTGGGGCGATGACTTCGTTGGTAACTATTTGGGTCTATCCCGTAGCTACCCAACTACACAGATTGAGCATTACGACAATTTAGCTGCTCAGTTTGATGCCATAAAGCGCATCAACAATATATTTATCGATTTGTGCCGCGACGTTTGGACGTACGTGAGTATGGATTACTTCAAGCAAAAAATTAAAAAAGGTGAAGTGGGATCGTCAGCGATGCCTCACAAAGTGAATCCTATTGATTTTGAAAATGCGGAGGGCAACCTTGGCTTGGCCAATGCCCTATTGGAGCATCTTGCTGCGAAACTGCCTATTTCTCGCTTGCAACGCGACCTTACAGATTCAACTGTGTTACGTAACCTTGGTGTGCCTTACGGACATTTATTGATTGCCATCGCAAGCATAAACAAAGGGTTAGGCAAACTACTTATAAACGAAGCGAAGATTGCGGCAGATTTGGAATCCAACTGGGTAGTTGTTGCAGAGGCTATCCAAAATATCCTTCGTCGCGAAGGCTATCCTAAGCCGTACGAAGCATTAAAGGAATTGACCCGCACAAACAGTACTATCACAGCTGAAAGCATCTCAGTATTTATTGATACCTTAGAAGTAGACGATACCATTAAAGCCCAGCTCAAGGCCATTACACCTAGCAACTACATCGGTCAGTTGCGCTCTTAATCTATGAAAAAAAAGATATTTCTAGCAATAGCAGTTGTCCTTCTGGCGGCCGTTTCTTTTGGACTTTACGAATACTTTCGAGCGCCGCAAACAGCACTAGAGCGTGAGGTAAGGATTACTCTAGACTCACAACAGCTAGAGATGGCTGTGGATATGGAAAACTTGATAACAGGGGACGTTGCTCAGATTTCAGGCGAGATCATCGCTGGAGAAAGTCAGAGTGTTGAACTGATTGGAGGCGTTATTATCACCCGTAGTATCAAAGACCAAGCGCATTGGCCAAAGGTGGGTTCCGCCACTTTCAAAGCAAAGTTCGACGGGGTCGAGGAAGATGAATTCTTCGGGGAACTTCTATACCGCTTTAGTGGGGGATTTCTTGTAAAAAGTCTGCAGTCGGAGTATCTGAATCAACCCAATAGCGAAGAATAGTGACAGTGCAAGTGCACTGTTTCTTAAATCACCCGTCAACCATTCTAAGATTCCGATAGAGAACATCCCTACGGTAGTGGCTAACTTTTCCATCACATCGTAAAAGCTGAAATAGGTGCTGAGGTCTTCTGTCTTCGGGAGCATCTTACTGTAGGTACTTCTAGAAAGACTTTGCAAAGCACCCATAACGAAGCCAAGCCCCATCCCTACCGCGTAAAATTGGTACGCCGTTTGAACGAAATACGAACTGAAACATATAACCATCCAAATGGCCACGCCAATACTGATGGCGAATGTATTTGAAGTCCGATCGCTTAGACGCGCAAATACGGCTGCCCCAGCAATAGCCACAAACTGGATTATAAGAATGGTTATTATCAATTGGCTGCTTTCCAATCCTAACACTTTCGAGCCGAATACTGCAGCAAGTAGAATAATGGTCTGCATTCCAGTAGAATACCAGAAAAAACCACTAAGGAATCTGCGCAATGCAGGCAGTGCTCTTAACTCTTTAAGCACTACTAAAAGATCTTTCCAAGAAGACCAAAACAGCTTAGATTCAAAGTAGACCTTCACTTCGTCTTTTGGCAATCGACCAACAGCGGGTAAGCCAAAGCCCAACCACCAAATACCGGTGATTACGAAAGATATACGTATTGCTATACCGGCATCCGATAGTCCAAAAGTCTCCGGTATTTGAATCAATAACAGACAGAAAATCAAAAGAAGGCCACTTCCCAAATAGCCCAATGAATAGCCTCTCGCCGACAATCGGTCTTGAATCTTTTTGGGCGCAATAATAGGTAGGTAAGAATTGTAAAAGACAAAAGACCCTGTAAATCCTAGACTTGCACAAAAAGCCAGCACTAATCCAAGACCTGGATTGCTAGAAGTGAAGAAATACATCAACATCGTACTCAATCCACCAATTACCATGAAAGTATTCATAAATGCCTTACGGCGGCCCGTTTTATCCGCCATCGCACCTAGATATGGGCTTAGAACACTGATGGTTAAAAAAGATGCGGCGATCACATAATTATATATTACCGTGTTCTCCCATTCAAAACCTAAGAATAGTACCCGAGCGTCATTTTCCTTGGTAACAGCCTCATAATAAATAGGAAGCAGAACTGTACTTATAACCAACGAGTAGACAGAATTGGCCCAATCGTACATGGCCCAGCTCCGTTGAATATTGTTAAATTTCATACTCGATGAAAATACAAAAGGTTGAGGCACAATAATTGATTACCTTGGACAAATAACTTTCAAGACAAAATGAAAAAGTTTCTTCTCGCATTGTTCGTTTTAGGAACTGGCTTCACAGCTAAGTCTCAGGACATGCTTATTTACAAGGACAAAACTATTGATGAAGTGACCATCATTGAGGTAACCCCCG
>CAJWZE010000030.1 GCA_913049845.1 uncultured Cryomorphaceae bacterium | reverse complement strand
CATTGTACTTACTGATAGCGGAGGACTTCAAAAAGAGGCGTACTTCAGCAAAAAGCCCTGCATAACGCTACGCGATCAGACAGAATGGGTAGAACTAGTTGAGCGCGGCGTAAATAGATTACACGCTGTAGGGACTGATTCATTGGTGAATTCAATCGAAGATTTTCGGAAAGCAGTACTCGACTATTCGTGGAAGGGCTATGGTCAAGGGGACGCTGCAGCAAGAATCGCCCGCACTCTTATCTATTTAACTAAAACTGTTTTAGGAAACGATACACATCATCGATACATTCAGCACTGAGGTTGTGTGCCATGGGATATGCCTTGAAGTTAAAATTAACGTGCTCTAATAGCTTTGCGCCGCTTTCGGCCCACTCAAAAGGTATCATATGGTCCATCGTACCGTGTGTCTGAAGTACTGGGGAATCAATATTCCAGTTTGAATTTCTCCACTCTGGAAGCATATAACCGCTCATTAAAACGTATCCGGATGCTTCAAACCCACTTTTTAAAATAGCCATGCTAAGTATCGCACCTTGAGAGAATCCGCCACAGATAATTGGACCGCTTACGTTTTGTGTTGTTTTCCATTGAATAATATCTTCTTGAACAGTTCGCGCCACATTATCCACTTCTTCAGCATCAACAATCTTGTTGCCATCGTCCCAATTGATGTCGTACCAAGCAAAGCCATCCATACCAATGTCTTTGGGTGCTTGAAAGCATAGAACATTCATAGGAGGTAAGTAAGGCTTTAGTCCAAATAAGTCATACATATTGGAGCCGTATCCATGCAATAGAACGAGAGTAGGAGATTGAGTACTTTCGATGTGGTGAATGTGTGTGAGCATTATTCGACGATGTCCCAAGTGTGGTCGGCCAAAAGAATCACTTTATGCATAAACTTAAATGGACACTTTCGCCACTCAAAGGGGCCTATCATACTCAAGACAGTTAAACCATTGTCACGACGGTAGAGAAAATACGTATGGTTGATTTCGGGTTTGAAACCCATCTCAGCGTTGTAAATATGTGCACTAAGCTCTTTGCGGTCCTGGATTTTTTTGGCTTGGGCTGCAAGAAGTTCAATTTGCTCCTTGATTTGGTCAAGTTGCATATCAGTCTGCATCTCCATAGCATTTACATCCAGAGATTTAGTTTTTAGCACGTCCACTGCTTTAAACGCAGGGGCACTTACTGACGAACCATAAGGCAAGATACTTGCATTCTCAGCAATTTTATCAGGATCTATAGGGTTGCATGTTCGCTTATCTTCTGCCATCAATCAAAAATAAATCAATCCTTCAGTTTTGTCGCCTAAGGTTCTAGCTTTTTCGTTGAGATATTGCTCAACGGTTCTCAAGGCCATGAGAGCATCGTATTGGTGCCAATTATCTATATCAACAGCTTCAATATTCCAGCCAGATGCATTTGCAAGTGCTTGTTTTGCTTCCGGAAGAAAACTCTTATCTTTTTTGTAACGCTTAAAGTCTAATTGAAGTTCTTGAGCGGTTAATTTTGGATATACTTCAATAACCGCACTCGAGGTGGTTTTGTTAAACCAATCAGATAGTTCAATGGCTCGGGCTGTAAGTCCACCCAAGAACATTGGGCTCATCGCTTTTGCTTGTATATCTGCCTTTCTATAATGGTAATTTACGGCTCCTTTTATACCGACTAGAGGGCCTGGTAAGGAGAGTGGTGCATCAATTCCGATAACATCTGGTTTCAGAGGCTCTAGGAGTTGCTTTAACCACTTATCAGCATCTTTATTCTTTAGAGATTGGTGCACTGAAATGACTCCATTGTTCATTAAAGCTGCGCATGTAAAACCTGAGGTTTTACTGCCGTAGTCAACTCCGACTATTACTTTTCCCATTTCCCGAATATTTCTTCAACCTTTTTTATGCGGTAGTCGAAAATTTCTTCAAGCTTTGGTTTGACGATTAGGGGATGAGCGAGTTTTCCGAGTATTCCCAATGGCACCTGGTAATTCACACGATCTAACATTTCAACACCGCCGTCTATTTTTTGGAAATGATGCTCATGGTGCCAAATAGCATATGGCCCCGCGCGCTGTTCGTCGACAAAGTAATTAGGAGCATCAACATGGGTGATTTCTGTCGACCAGTTCATTTTGATTCCGAACAACGGACTAACCTCGTAATTGATAAATAAGCCTGGGTACATTTTGTTAGGTACTTCGCTCAATATATGGAAACCCATTTCGTTCGGCGTAATCTTCGATAAATTTTCAGGGTTTTGAAAGAAGCTCCATGCCTCATCAAGAGAAATGGGGATGCGTTGGGTGCGCTCTATGGTATGCATAATCAAGACTTATTTCAGATTAACGCAACAATAGATTGGAGGTTCAGTAAATGAGTTTGAATCTATTAGATTCTTTTCATCTGTTGCTTGATATATTTTGTCTGCTCTGCCAAAACGCCTTTTGTGTCAAGGCGCTTTACATCAGCTAATAGAATTTGTGCCTCTTTTTTGCGGCGTTTCGTTAAAGCGATACCGGCCAAATTAAGTTTGGCCAGCGCTTTATCCTGATCCATACGCAGACCTGTATTTAATGCTTTTTTCAAAAGCGTTTCAGCTCTACCCACTTTCCTTTGGGATTCAATCATCCCCATGAGTAAGTAATAATAAGCCAACTGAGTTTTAATCAGGCTTTGCTCTGGGTTTTTAATACCGCCGAGTGCCTTCTCTGCTTTTTCTAAGTCTTGCTTACGCATGTGGTAGAGCGAGATTAGAATTCGTTCGTTTCTGAAGTAAGTGAAGAGTACAATTGCTGCAGGGAACAATAAAGCGATACCGTTGCCGATCTCTCCGTCAATAAAACTGTAAAGCGACCAACCGAAAATCGCTGCCGATAATCCTATTCTGATGATTTTACTAAACATGTGCTTACTTTTGAATCACGCAAAGAAACAAAGAAATGGACAGAGTTAATTGGAAATTGATGTCGCTCGAGGAAAAACAGGCGTTTTATGCAAAGATTTCTTTGCAACTGAGCGATCATAAACGCCAGCTGTTCGAGCAGAAAATTAAGCATCGTACACGCCACTTCTCTCTGGCTTTGGAGAACATGATGAAGACACAGAATGCTTCGGCGCTAATGCGCACTGCTGATGCATTCGGAGTTCAACAAGTTGATATTTACGATAAAAGCGAACGCTTCAATGTTAGCTCCGGTATTAGTAAGGGTGTAGAGAGATGGATAGATACGCAATTCTTTAATACCTATAACGAGGGCGGTGTTGCGCAATGGGCAGATGTACTCAAGTCCTCGGGAAGAAAACTATACGTTACGGCTTTAAATAATAATGCGAAACCCTTGCAAGAGATAGATCCTAAGGTCCCTGCAACGATTTGTTTTGGGAACGAACAAGAAGGTGTCTCCGAAGAACTTATTCAAGACGCTGACGAAGTTATTTACATTCCAATGAAGGGGTTTGTTGAAAGCTTTAATGTAAGTGTCAGTTGCGGGATTGTCTTGCACTACTTAACAAATAAAATGGAAGAGGCAGGAATTTCTAGGGGACTTAGCCGGGAAGACGAAATTGAGACTAAAATTTATTGGGCATTAAGGACAATCCCGAACTCTCAACGCTTTATTTAATCCAGAAAGTACTCGAACCTACCTCGATCTTGCGTCCAATCGATTATTTCCCAGCGTATCAATCTTGCTAAAGTTTCAATAGTCCTTCGACGGTCTACTGCCATTACTTTAGCTGCTTTACTCGTGCTAATGCCAGCGTATACTTTCAAGTAATCTATGAGTTTTCTTTCACTGTCACTGAATTCTACGGGACGTTTACTTTTATTTGCCTGCTTTTGCTTCCAGACTTCAATGAGGACCGCGTTCGCGGCAAAATTCTCATCCTGGTCACGATAGTAAGCCGTCATTGAATCCAATTCTTCAACCTTATACGGTTTATTGGGTCCCTCAGGAATATTGATTTCCCAAACGACCTTTCCATCTAGATTATGTGCTAGAATTTCAGGATTAATGGCAGGTGAAAGGAATATCTGTGTTGCATTTTCAATCATGTAGATGTCGTCTTCATCTTTGACACCTGCAATGATACCATTATCTCTAACACCAATTAATAACCTTCCACCACTTGTGTTTGAGAAGGCGCTAATAGTACGTGCGATTTTCCGGCTGTCAGAAATCTTATACTTAAAGTCTTGCTTGATGTGTTCTCCTTCACGAATGAGTTCTAAAAGGTTTCTCGAAGAATAATTATTATCGAAATCTTTGTTCATAAAATGGTATTCGTATCTTGAAACTCTGGAGCAAATTATCAACCATAGCGATCCTATTTTCTTTGCGGAAATCAACTACCTGCTAGCACAAAGACTAGTGGCGAAAACTGCCTACGAAGGGGTACTTGAAAAACTCCTATTGAAGTTGAAAAGCCAACCAAAAGTTAACACTGATATTGGATTATTGTTGGCTTATGGTGAAGATGCTTTTGATGAAAAAGTAATGGCAACCTCTAGTATATGCTACCTGAAGAATATTGGCTATACTTCTTCAAAGGTTTTAGCAACTTTAGAAAAATTAAGGTTTGAGTTACGCCTATTGGATGATGAGTTCTTTGAAGGTCAATATGCAATGTTGATTGTTTATGTTGATTTCGTGGTTCAATCATGGAAAAAGCTCCAAGAGATAGAAGCTGTTTATACAGATGAACTCAAGTACTTAATGAATTAATTACTTACTTTGTTACGTAAATGACGTCAACGAGCGCTTGAACATCACTATTTCTTCCGAACCATTTCGTTTTAAATTCTTCTGAGTAAATACGAATGTTTGCAATAGTTACAGAATCACCATAAGTTTTGCGGGCTTCATAGAGCATCTTCTCATATGAAATCAAACCGTCGTGCAAGACTATCTCGCGCGTCTGTGCAGCGGCAGTAATTTTATCACTGTAAATAACATCAGGGTACACGGTAATGGTCCCAATATAGATCCAAGATGCACCATATAGGGCATTCGCAGTGTCGTATAAGGACCGGTTAGGGCTCGCACAAGAAGCGAAGAGCCCAAGCAATACTGCTGAAAATATTTTTTTCATAGTCTTGGTTAGCTTTCATTCAAAGCTATAAAAAAACAGCCCAGTTGGACTGTTTAAAGAGACTTAATGTGTGTCTACAATGCTTTGGCTAATCTCAATCCCTCGTTCTTTAAAAACGCTGAAATTAGTTTCAAATCACTATTAAACCGTTTAATGGCCTAGTTCATAAACAAATCGGATTCATAATGGACCATCATAATATAAGCGGCATCAGAACTATCGGGTATTCATAAGAATTCAAACTACCTTTATACTATGAAATTAGCGTATCGCTTTTTTGTCATTTTGACCTTTGTTTCCATCACCACCTCGCTTACTGCACAGATGGATACATCGACTTTGTTGGCACCAGTGACTGTGGTCTACAATGAAGACCCTGCCATAGTCATCGTTAAAAACGCCATTAAGGCTCTTAAAGATTATGAGTTCCGGAGCCCTAACAACATCAAGGTATATTGTTCACAAAAACAAAACGGCAAGGAGTTGAAGTTTGAGCAAGTGTCTTCCATTTACTTTACTAATACAATTCCTTATCAGGAGGTAGAGGCTTTTAAAGATTATAAGGCCGTTCGACCAGATTTCGGTAAAAGCATAGAAGCATCTGTACAGTTCGATTTTAAAACCGATTTTGATCCTACTGATGGATTAGACGGGGGTACTTTTAATGAATATCCTCTGACGAATTATATCAATACCGATTGGACCCCTTTACGCCGGGTAGAAAATTCTTTGCTTGACGCAGTTCCTATTCCTGGTCTTCTTAGTCAAGGTACTTTATTCAGGACCTCTTTTAAACTAACTGGCGAGCTCGAGGACCAGAGTGGGTACTTTTACACAATTTCATTCGCTCCTAAATCTGCTAAAGGTTGGAAAGGTATCATTATCATAGACGGGGAAGATTTCCGAGTACGTTCAATTAAAGCCAGCTACGGCGATATTCAAATTGAGCAGGAATATAGCAGTAAAGGTGCGTTTTACACCAAGAACTTTATTTGGCGCTTTTCTCAAACAGAGTTTAAGCAGCAAATCATAAGCGTAAACGCGACAAATAAACCGAAGAAGAATAGGCGAATGATGGTAGCTTACATCCCTGAGGATGCAAATACAGACCCGGACTACTGGCAACAGTACAGGAGTGCTGATTTGGATGTGGATGCATGGACAAGGAAACAAGATAGCTTGATTCGTTATTTGAATTCTGATATATACCTCGATAGTGCTGATGCCGTGTATAACGAGTTTCATTGGTATGAGCCGTTGGTAAGCGGTGTGGGCTATAGGAAGCGCAGTAAAGGAACCTTTTTTTACTACAGTCCACTTATAGGTCAATGGAATTTTGTGGGTATTGGGGGTACAAGGTGGACCCCAGCTTTTATAGGTTCTAAGCGATTTTCAAATTACCAGAGTGTCGAAGGACAATTTGTGCCGAACTATGGATTTTTGAATAATGATTTGAAAGGGTCATTAGATGTCGAGTACACCTACGCCCCAATGCATAACGGTTCAATTTCCTTGGTAGTTGCAGACGATTACGAACCGATAACTCAAAGTGTAGATTTAGCAGGAATATTCGCAAGATCAAATTTTATTCGAAAGCAAACTGTTGAAGCCTACCATCGCTACGAGTGGTTTAATGGATTTTATACACGTTTAGGGCTTGAGTATAGCACTCGTTCGAGTATTGAAGGATTGCAATTTGCGCAGTGGACGAATGATTTGTTTGGTGCGCGAAATCAACCTGCACCTTTCGAATCTTATACAGTTGCACAGTTAGGGATAGAAGTTTTGATACGTCCGTTCCAGCGTCATTACCTGAAAGGGAGAAGGAAAATCGTGCTTTCGAGCAAGTGGCCTGACTTCAGATTCACCTTTAGACAGGCTATACCAGATCTTTTAGGTAGCGATGTGCAATTTTCAAAATATGAGTTCGTCGTAGACGATATGCTCCGCTTTGGACCACTGGGAGAGTCTTTCTACAGATTTAGTTCTGGCGGTTTTTTGAACGATCCATCAACCGTTAGATTTATAGAGTACAAATGGTTTAGAGGAGGGGATTACTTCCTTTTTACCCATCCGTTGTATACCTACCAGAGCCTCGAGCAGACTTTCGCATCTCCAAGTGTTTATTTAACCGGATCCTACATTCATCATTTTGACGGGTTCTTTTTGGGTAAGATTCCTGGTATAAGGAAGCTTGCCTTGGGAACTTCCGTAGGTGTCACTTTTTTATCTGTGCCTGATGAACAGATCAATCATTTCGAATCGTTCCTTGGTCTAGAGAAAAAGGTGAAGTTGTGGGATATTCCGATGCGATTTGGGGTGTATTATCTCTTACAACCAGTAGATGCAGCCGATGGATTTCGATGGAAAATGAGCATAGATATTAGAGACACCTTTAAGGACCGTTGGAACTGGTAGTCTCATAAATGCAAATCCTTCTGAGGCATTCAAGGCCGAATCATTATTCCAGACTCCTCTAATCTCATTCGCTGAGAAAATCACCTTATCATAATCACTATATTGGCTTGATCTTGTTTTTATGAGAAGTATAATAGCCCTTTTGCGAGTTTTAGGAGTTTTTGCAGTACTCATTGGAGGTATTGGTGCCTTGGTGATAACAAGCCCAGTGGCTAGCCGACGCTCATCCCATAAAATTTACATGAGCTTCAAAGGAATCCTTTTATGGGTGGTAGGTATTAAAGTCTATGGACAGAAATTTCATAAAATTGGTCGAGGATTAATCATCGGCAATCATAGGTCATATCTAGATGTTCTTTTCATTCCAACCAATGATTTCTTTACTATTGTTGGAAAAGTGGAGGTTCGATCATGGCCAATTATTGGTTGGGCTGGACGCGCCTTAGGAACAATCTGGGTCAAGCGAGAGAGTAAGAACAGTCGTTCACAGACCAAAGAAGCTATTTGTAATGCTGTGAAGGACGGCGAGACGGTGGTGCTATTTCCTGAGGGTTCCTCTTGGGAGGGGCCGCTTTTGTTGCCAGTTCGTCCGGGTATGTTCTATGAAGCTGCAAAACAAGGCTTTAAACTCTACCAGTGGTCTTTGCATTTTGACGATGCTACTGCTGGATTTCCACCCAATATTTCTTTTGGAAAGCATTTATGGGAACTATGTAAACGTACCAATGTCAATGCCTACACGGAAGTTAGGGAGATTCCTATTTCAGGAACTGACGGTTCGAAGCTCTGTAATGACGCTATTATATGGTGGAATGAAAGCCTTACAAGATTGAATGAAAGGTATCCAATGCGAAATACCGGTTTCTGGCCAGATGATCGGGTTTTCACTTCAGCTATTTACGAAAGAACCCCAACAGTGAAAGGATAGGCGAATCTGTCCATGTAAGTATTTACCCCGTTGCCATTTACTTTAGATAAACTGATGCGCTGTTTGTTAGGTACACTGTCACTAATCCGCTGAGTAAAGCTGTTTACCCCGACCTTAAGAAGTTGGTCTGCATTATCCAAGACTAGAGTGAGAAGCCCCGCGCTATTGAACCCTTCGATGTTTAAAAGCTCGTTCAAACGCTGCGGTGTAGCGATGACGATATCTGCGCCGAAGTAGATATTTTCTTTTTGATCTAAAATCTTCGGACCCTTGTAAGCAGTCCATACCCTGAGGTCTGTGTGTTTACCCAAGGCCTCGAACATTTCATAGTACTCATCGGCAATCTCCTTGCTTTCTGCAAGGATGAGGGAACGCGCAACATCTTCATAGCTTGATTTAAGCATGTGAATGGTTGAAGCTACGACTGCTACTCGAGCTTCGTCGGTATCCTCAAATTGTAGCCAGTGATTCTGTCCACTTTTGAAGGCACTTGTTGTTTTTATCTGTGCTGGGGAAAACGGCAAAAACTCATTTGCTTCTAATGCTTCTAGGACTTCTTGTTGTAGGTTCAATCTGGGCATTTATTCATCTTTCTGCAAAATTACGGGGACTTTATCAAATGTGAGGTGAAAAACCAATCAATTTGTACTTTTAGTGGGTAGCATAAATGATGAGTATGAAGCTAAAATTAACACTCCTATCCATATTGATTTTCATAAAGTTATCGGCGCAAAAACTTGAGAAAATTGAACCACCCATATGGTGGAAGGGCATGAATATGGATACCGTAGAGTTTATGGTATACGGTTCAGACATCCATGAATTGGAAGCCTCCTCAAAAACATTGAATATCATCAGTTTGATGGCCTTGGAAAGCCCCAATTATCTTTTTGTTACTGCACATATCCCTTCAGATGCGGTATTAGGTCAGCACAAATTGACTTTTAAAAATATAAAAGGCAAAAAGGTGGGAACATTGCTCGTTGGTATCGAAGAGCGCAGCGCAAAGAGTGCCGAGCGTAAGAGCTTTTCTTCGGCAGATAATATTTATTTGTTGATGCCGGACCGCTTTAGTAACGGAAATTTAGCCAATGATAAGGTGAAAGGCATGCTCGAAGGTCCGAATCGTGAATTCAAGGGCGGACGTCACGGGGGAGACCTTGCCGGTATTGAAAATCATCTTGATTATTTCAAGGAACTAGGTATCACGGCGCTTTGGCTAAATCCTGCATTGGAAAACGATATGCCGGATTACAGCTACCACGGTTATGCTATGACTGATCTTTACAATGTAGATGCTCGCTACGGTGCGAATGAGGATTACAAGCGACTTAGTGCCAAAGCTAAAGAGATGGGTATTGGTTTAATTATGGATCAGGTTGCTAACCATATAGGAAGTTATCACCGCTGGATGAATGATTTGCCAAGTAGTGATTGGGTGAATCAATGGGAAGAGTTTACGCATACCAACCATATGAAAGTCAGTAGGTTTGACCCGCACGCTTCCGAGGTGGATCAAAAGACGTTCCACGACGGATGGTTCGTAGAGACTATGCCAGATTTGAATCAACGTCAGCCACAATTGGCCCGTTACCTAATTCAAAATTCTATTTGGTGGATTGAATATGCCGATTTATATGGGATTCGCATGGATACTTGGCCGTATCCGGACAAGCAGTTTTTGGCCGATTGGACCAAAGGAATCCTAGACGAGTACCCGAACTTTAATATCGTTGGGGAAGAGTGGGTAAGCGATCCCTCTTTAATCAGCTACTGGCAAAGCGATGCTGCACGTGGCGACGGTTTTGAGAGCTATTTACCTAGCGTAATGGATTTCCCGCTTCAGACGGCTGTTACGGAAGGGTTGAAGGGGGAAACGGGCTGGAGAAGCAGTATGACAAGGGTGTACGAAAGCCTCGCCAATGATTACATGTATGGCGATATGAACAACATCATGATATTCCCGGACAACCACGATATGAGCCGTATATACACTCAGTTGAATGAAGATTTTGATCTGTGGAAGATGGCGATGAGTATTTATTTTACTATGAGAGGTACCCTCCAGGTCTTCTATGGGACTGAAATCTTAATGACCAATCCTGGAACAAATGATCATGGGATTATTCGTAAAGATTTTCCTGGTGGTTGGGAAGGAGACCCTGTGAATGCATTTACTGGTGAAGGCCTAACACCGCAGCAATTGGAGGCACAGAACTGGTTCAAAACCTTAGCTAATCTACGCAAGAACAGCTGTGCGCTGAACTCAGGAGAATTGTTGCATTACATTCCTCAAGGAGAGGTCTACGTATACTTCAGAACTTTTGAATTTGAGAATATTATGGTGGTTGCTAATCGCAACAAAGAAGGCAAGACCGTTGACCTTGCAAGATTCTCGCAAGGATTAAAGGGTGCTATGGTCGGTGATAATTTGATTACCGAAGAAAATGTTGATTTGAGCGAAGGTTCCATTGAGGTTGGTCCAATGGAGACGCTAATCCTTAGAATAAAGTAAGATGAAGGTATTTTTAGCGATTATTTTCAATATTCTACTATTTAGCTGTACTCAGAATCCGAACGGTTCACCTAATCTAAAGGAACCTTCCATGTTTTTAGATACTATCGACGGGGTAAGCAAGGGAACCTTGTTGCGTTGGGAATTGGCTAGTAATTTTATTCCATCACGTCCTTTAGATATTTGGCTCCCGTCTTCTTACGATGGTGCTCAGAAGCATAATGTATTGTATATGTACGATGCGCAGATGCTTTTTGATGCAACCACGACTTGGAACGGTCAGGAGTGGCGCGTCGATGAGATTTTGGACAGCTTAATTGTCGATGACGTCATTGCTCCTACAATTGTTGTTGCATTATACAATGGCGGTCAGCGCAGAAACTTTGAATATTTTCCGCAAAAACCAGCAGCTAAATTGCAAACGGCGTTTTCAGATTCTGTTTTAGCAGAAATATCGAAACGCTATGGGTCAGATTCTACTTTTAGGGTAAATAGCGATGACTACCTCCGTTACATGGTAGAAGAGGTGAAGCCTTTTGTCGATGGGTATTTCACAGTATATACTTCTGCTACATCTACGGCGATTATGGGCAGCTCGATGGGTGGCTTAATGAGTATGTATGCTGTCGGAGAATACCCAAGCGTATATGGTGCTGCGCTTTGTATGAGTACACACTGGCCAGGTGGATTTACGCCAAATGAAGAGATTCCAGCAGTTTTTAATGCCTATGTTGAGCAGAACATCATTCCGGAGCGCGTTGGGAAAATTTATTTCGATTACGGTACAGAAACGCTTGATGCGATGTATAAGCCGTTTCAGAACAATGTGAATGTTGCTTTAGAGGAAAATGGATTTGTATTGGGTGAGAATTGGACTACGGAGCAGTTTCCTGGAGCCGCCCATGACGAAAAGAGCTGGGCCAATAGGTTGCACATTCCGTTGATTTTTGCTTTCGGCAAATAGTAGCGGAAAAAATTTTGAGTATTAAAAACTCGTCCCGGAGCGCGGGGTTATGTTCTTAGTACTTTCTCAGATTAGAAGTTATTAATCAAGGTATTTAGGGTATGTGATGGTCTCATGATGGCATCTGCGAGTGCGTCATTCATAAAGTAGTATCCACCAATATTAGCAGCATTTCCTTGTACCGCAATAAGCTCTTCTACAATCTTATCCTCGTTTGAAGTAAGCGCTTCTGCCAAAGGAGTAAAGGTGGCTTTTAGCTCGGCATTTTTGTCTTGAGCCGATAATTCTTGTGCCCAGTACATAGCTAGATAGAAGTGTGAGCCGCGATTATCAATGCCACCTAGGCGACGTGTTGGGCTTTTATCTGTATCCAAGAACTTAGATGTCGCATTATCAAGTGTGCCGGATAGTACAGCAGCTTTTTGATTACCATCTTTTTCAGCAAAGTGCTCTAGGCTTACACCTAGTGCCAAGAATTCACCCAGTGAGTCCCAACGCAAATAGTTCTCCGCAGTCAATTGCTGTACGTGCTTAGGTGCAGAACCACCAGCACCAGTTTCGAACAAACCTCCACCATTCATTAGTGGAACGATACTTAACATTTTTGCGGAAGTACCCACCTCAAGAATAGGGAACAGATCGGTCAAATAATCGCGTAAAACGTTACCTGTAACCGAAATGGTATCCTCGCCTTGAACGATGCGCTCCAAACTGAATTTTGTTGCATCTTTCGGTGCCATAATAAATATATCGAGACCTTCAACATCATACCCTGGCAGGTAGGCTTCAACTTTCTTGATAAGCTCTGAATCGTGTGCTCTGTTTTCATCCAACCAGAACACTGCAGGAGTTTCTGTAGCACGTGCTCGGCGAACTGCAAGACCGACCCAATCTTTGATTGGGGTATCTTTCACTTGACACATGCGGAAAATATCACCGTCTTCCACAGATTGTGTAAGAAGTGCAACACCATCAGCGATTACTTCTACCGTTCCTACTTCGCTGAGCTGGAAGGTTTTATCGTGAGAACCGTATTCTTCGGCCTTTTGGGCCATTAGACCGACATTACTTACACTACCCATAGTAGTCGGGTCAAGCGCGCCATTTTCCTTACAGAAATCAATAGTCGCTTGGTAGATGCTCGAGTAGGAGCGGTCCGGAATGACAGCTTTCGTGTCTCTCGGTTTTCCGTCTTTATCCCACATTTTACCCGAAGTACGGATCATTGCCGGCATAGATGCATCAATGATTACATCAGAAGGTACATGCAGGTTTGTGATGCCTTTGTCGCTATTTACCATAGCTAGATCTGGGCCATTTTTCATAGCAGTGGCAAGCGCAGCTTCGATTTCCGCTCGCTTATCGTCATCTAGGTTTACAATCTTAGCGTATATATCGCCTAGACCGTTGCGCACGTCGACACCCAGGTCAGCGAATTCTGTAGCATATTTCTCAAAAACGTCAGCGAAGAATACTTCAACACATGCACCAAAGATGATAGGATCACTCACTTTCATCATAGTGGCTTTCATATGTAAAGAGAACAGAACGCCTTGTGCTTTGGCCTCTGCCACTTGCCCTACCAAGAATGCCTTAAGTGCACCCATGTTCATGCGAGCCGTATCGATGATTTCACCTGCTTGAAGAGCAATGCCAGATTTTAATGTGGTTTTCTCTCCTGAAGCATTCGTGAAGACTATGTCTGCGGTTGTAGCAGAAGTTACCGTACTGCTGACTTCAGATCCGTAGAAGTCTCCTTCTGTCATGCTGCTCACAAGTGCTTTGCTATCAGAAGTCCATTCACCCATAGAGTGCGGGTGCTTGCGTGCGTAATTTTTAACTGCCTTAGGTGCACGACGGTCGCTGTTTCCCTCCCTTAAAACTGGATTTACAGCAGAACCTTTGATTTTATCGTAACGACCCTTGATGGCCTTCTCTTCTTCGTTTGCTGGCTCTTCCGGGTAATTAGGAAGGGCAAAACCTGCTACTTGTAGTTCAGCGATAGCTGCTTTTAGCTGCGGAATAGAGGCACTAATGTTAGGAAGCTTGATAATATTTGCTTCTGGAGTTTTGGCTAGATCACCAAGCTCGGCCAAAGCATCTGCTATGCATTGCTCTTCCGTTAAAAAGTCTGGGAAGTTCGCTAGAATTCGCCCTGCAAGCGAGATATCTCTCGTTTCAACTTCAATACCGGCTTTTGAAGTGAACGCTTTAACGATAGGTAGGAAGCTGTAGGTAGCTAATGCTGGGGCTTCGTCAGTCTTCGTATAAAGAATCTTAGACATATGTGGTGTTTTAATGAGTGTTCCTAATGTCGGCCGCAAATATACTACTCAAAACACCACTGAAAATGCTATCTATCTGAACTTTGCTACCTTTTCGGCATTGGATAATCGGTTTTCGCCGATATGGTATTCAACGTTCAGAAGAAATTCTTCACTGGCGGTGAGAGAAAGGAGCTGATCAATCAAATCTTGAATAACTGCTTTAGGTCCTTCTATACTCGTTCCGAAAGGGCCAACTTCGTTATCTAACCCCGAAGCTTGGATAAAGGCAATAGCTTTATCAACAGCAGCCATGGGCTTAGAGGAGCGAAGCGGGATGAATTGGATATTGGCGCTAATTATCATTCAAAAGTATACTTTTTGGTAGCTACAGTTTTGTAGACCACGAATAGTAAGAAACCAAGTGGTCCTGTCATCAAGGTAAAAACGAAGATGGAACGTGTTATCCATAGATTGAGTTGGTGTTTCTCTGCGTTTCTGGCAATAAATATACCTGCGAGTAGATCGAAAGTTAAGTAATGAATCCAGCCAATGAGCACCGCTTCTTTAGATGAGAATAAGCTCATAAGTCCATCCAAGGTTGAAAATGACTCCATAGCACCAGCATCAAAGGTTTTGAAAAAAAGTAGGGCGTAGGTCAGTGACAGTAAAGTGACAGTGGATATTAATAAGATGTTTCGAATACGATTGTTAAACGGGGATATGATTAAAGGAATCCAGCTAAAAAAAGCGAGAGTATTTGTAATAGAGAAAATCTGATCTATGTCCATATTCAGTAAAATTAGATTTAAATTAAGTTTAAATTGGCTGAAAAGGGTTCAAAAAGGCAGAAAACGCTTTAGAGATGAGTTTTACTACTTGACTCACACAACCTTCGCAATTCTGCCAATTCGTGTTTCTTTAAATCGCGCCATTCTCCTATAGGTAGATCAAGTTGAATGTTCATAATGCGCACACGTTTCAATCGGGTAACCTGATAACCTAGGTACTCACACATGCGACGAATCTGCCTGTTCAGTCCTTGAGTCAATACAATACGGAAACTTCGTGAATCAACCTGTTCTACAGGGCATTTTCGGGTCACAGTATCAAGGATGGGCACGCCGTTGCGCATTTTAGTTATGAAGTCTTGATTGATAGGCTTGTGAACGTGAACCACATATTCCTTTTCATGATTGTTGCGTGCACGAAGAATTTTATTTACAATGTCACCGTCACTAGTCATGAGAATGAGTCCTTCAGAGGGCTTATCTAGGCGGCCAATAGGGAAAATACGTTGAGGATGACCAATGAAATCTACGATGTTATCCTTTTCCACACGACGATCGGTGGTACAAACTATGCCTCTAGGTTTGTTCAATGCTATGTATACATGATTTTCCGTTCGCTGCCTTACGACCATACCGTCTACAGCAACTACATCTCCTTCTTGAACCTTTTCGCCCAGTTCTGGGACCTTTCCGTTGACAGTAATTCTGCCTTGTTCAAGTAGTTTATCAGCTCCACGTCGAGAACAATGTCCTATTTCACTGAGGTATTTGTTGATTCTTGTTGCCATAGCGGCAAAGGTAGTATTAAACTTGTACCCAGGCACCTACCAGAACACTGAGTCATATACTGATGGCACCCCATTTAACATACGAGTGACTGCGTTGTGTATTGACCTGCCGCCAATCTTTACGCTTATACCTTAATGTACGGTGCGTAAAGAAATACTGAAGACTTCAATATGAGCATGCAAGCTGATTTTACTGCTGGATAAGCCCGATGAGATCAGAGGCCGGTGGTTTAGGCCATTGGCGAAGCTATCAGTCGGTAGAGGCAATCGATTCACGCTTAGTTGTTCTGTAAAGCGTATGCGTTTAGTGTGATGGCGATACTGAGCCACAAAACATAGGGTGTGAGTAGCCATGTAAACTGCGGTAGATGGGG
>CAJWZE010000029.1 GCA_913049845.1 uncultured Cryomorphaceae bacterium | reverse complement strand
TTTCAGGATTGATGCTAGGATTGTTGCGTACACCCCCAACGTTTGATAATGCAAATGGTGCTACAGACCCGTCTGACCCTTCAGCATACTTGAATGCTGACGGTACACAAAGAAATTACCGTGCAGGTGGTGGATACGACAACCCTTATTGGACAATCAATATGAATCCATTTACCGATGAAGTTAACCGTGTTTTCGGTTATACTAAGTTCGATTGGTCACCAGTCGATAATCTGTTGATTTCATATCGTTATGGTATTGACCAATATTCAGATGTTCGTAAGCAAATTATCTCTTTGAACTCGAGAACATTCCCTGGTGGATCGATTACAGATGAAATTTATTCGATTAAAGAGCAAAATCACGATTTGACTGTTCAGTATTCAACAGATTTAGGTCCTATCGGCGCGAATTTCTTAGGAGGAATGAACGTAAACGATCGTGATCGTAAATATGTAAGTACTTATGGCTCAGGTTTGGTATTACCAAACTTCTATAATATGAGTAATGCTCAAAGCCAGTTTGCATACGAAGGCCTTACTGGTCGTCGAATTTTTGGTGTTTATGGTGAGGCACAATTAGATTATGAAGACTGGGCATTCTTAACATTGACTGCACGTCGTGATCAGGCTTCAACCTTTGGTGATGTTGCAACTCCAATTATATACCCATCAGCATCTTTATCATTGATATTGACTGATATGTTAGATATTAAGAGTGATTTCCTTTCATTTGCAAAACTACGCATGTCTTCTGCTCAGGTAGGTTCAGAGCCTCCTTTCGCTTCGAATGCGACATATTTCAATCAAGCTGGTGTTGGATCTGGATGGATCAATGGTATCAGTTTCCCTTACTTAGGTGCAACTGGATTTACTCAGAGCAACGTATTGGGTAACCCTGATTTGCGTCCAGAATACACCATTACCAACGAGGTAGGTGCTGAGTTAGGGCTGTTTGAAAACAAACTTAACGTAGATGTTACGCTCTACCAGCAGACTTCTCAAGATCTTATTGTAGCTGTTCCGGTTGCAGGATCTAGCGGTTTTACAAGTACGTTCTTGAATGCCGGTACAATGACTAATACTGGTGTGGAAGTACAATTAAACGCTAACCTTGTGAAAACTGATGACTTTACTTGGGATGCAGGTATGACATTCACCCGCAACCGTAATGTTGTTGAGACATTAGCTGATGGTGTTGACGTTATTGGTCTTCCATGGGGTTTCTTTGGAGCAAACCAGCGTTTAGTTGAAGGTGAAGCTTACGGTACGCTTTATGGTGATGACTGGGCACGTGATGAACAAGGTAATGCCTTAGTTGATGGTAATGGATATCCTATTTACTCTTCTACTGAAGTTGTTGTAGGTGATCCTAACCCAGACTATTTGATGGGTATTAGCACTGCGGCGTCATACAAAAACTGGAGCTTCAATATGCTATGGGACATTCGTCAAGGTGGTGACATCTGGAACGGTACTCGTGGTGCATTGTATTACTTCGGTACACATATCGACACGGATATGCACCCATCTGGTGCAGCTCGTGGTGAGACTTTTGTTTGGGAAGATGTTGTTATGGGTAATACAGGTGTTTATGCTCCTGGTACAACAGACGCTGATGGAAACGATATCAGCGGCCAACCTAATACAACTCCGGTTCTAAATGACATCGACTCTTATGCTCTAGGTCCACTATCAGGATTTACAGGTGCTTCACGTCCATTTATCGAGGACGGTAGCTGGGTTCGTTTGAGAAATATTGGTGTTAACTACAAGTTTAACGCGGATGCACTCAGCGGAACAAAACTAAAAGGCTTATCTGTTGGAGTTAGCGGACGTAATATCTTCTTAAGAACTCCTTACCGTGGAGTAGATCCAGAAACTAACCTTTCAGGAGCTACAAATAGCCAGGGTGCGGATTACTTCAACATGCCTAATACTATGGGTGTAATCTTCAATTTGAAGGCTAACCTTTAAAAATAAAGTATTATGAAAATTAAATATTTAGCAATTTTAGCAGTAGCCGCGGTTGGGTTTACTGCTTGTTCGGACGCTTGGTTAGAGGAAAAGAAACTCGACCAGAATAGACCGTCAGAAGTGAGCATGGGAGTACTACTTCCTGCTGCGCAAGCTGGTTGTGGAATGCTTCAAGGCGATGTTTTGCCTCGTCTTACAAGTATCTTCATGCAGCAGATGACTGGAACGGATCGTCAATCTTTGGCGCACAACCGTTATGCACAGATAGGAGAGGGAGATTTTAATACTCCTTGGAATAATTCTTACGCTGGAGGTCTATATGATTTGCAGTTAGTCATGGATATGGCAGATGAGCAAGATGCTCCTGCTTATCGTGGTATAGCTAAAATCATGACTGCGTTTGCTTTGGGTATTCTTACCGATCATTTCGGTGATATCCCTTACACTGAGGCTTTTACTGGCGCAGCAAATCTAAAGCCTGCTTATGATTCACAAGAGGATATCTACAACACCATCTTCACGCTACTAGCAGAAGGTAAGGCAGATTTAGCTCTTCCAAGTTCAGTTGTACCTGGTAGTGATGATCTTGTACATGGTGGAGATTTAGCGGCATGGGCGGCAAAAGCCGATGCACTAAAGGCACGTTACCTTAACCATTTAAGTAAGACATCTAGCTACGATGCGGCAGCAGTAATTTCTGCTTGTGACGATGCTTTGAATGCAGGTGCTTACTCAGTGATGCGCTATGAAGCTGCACTTAACCAGAATCCATGGTACCAGTTTACTGTTATCGATCGCGCTGGTTACATCAGCCAGTTCGGAACTATGTATGATATGATGGAAGCTTCTTCTGACCCTAGAATAAGCTTCTACCGTTCAGCAGATAGCTTGACATTGCCATCTTATGGAGCAGCTACTTCTGATTTACCTCTAGTTACTCCTTTTGAATTACATTTCATTAAGGCAGAAGCAGAGATGAATAGTGGAGATGCTACATCTGCTAGAGCTTCCTTGGAAGACGCTATTGAGTCTCACATGACGTGGTTAGGAGTAGATGCTGCATCCATAACTACTTATGTGGATTCATTGTCGGCGACTACCGATCTAGAGCTTATTATGAATGAAAAGTATGTGGCTATGTTCACTTCAACAGAGTCATGGACAGATTGGAGAAGAACGGGTTTCCCAACTTTAACAGCTCCAACTGATGCTAACTTAAGTGATATTCCTCGTAGAATGCCTTACCCTGAAGGCGAGTATTTGTACAATAGTGCAAATGTACCAATGCCATTGACGTCTACCCCAGACGATAAATTTGGTGTTACTGCGACTTACCGCCTATGGTGGGATATGTAATCACTTAGATTATTGATAAAAGCCGCCGCTCCCATCGGGAGCGGCGGTTTTTTTTACCCTAAATTTATCCCGATGGACAAGACCATACGTTATTTGCAAAAAACTATTGGCGAACGCGCCATTCTCAAGCAAGAGTTGGACACACTGATTCACATTAATGATGGTGTTGAAATAAACTGGTTTGAGTATGATGAAATTGAACAAGCATATTACTTAACTCCGGAAATCTTAGCCTACGAAGCCAAGCCTAAAGATGATTTTGAAGCTCTCGGGTTGGGTAATCTTGAAGAGCGTATCGTTGATGTTCTGGAAGAGGGCAAAAACATCAAATGGAGCAAGGTCGCCCTAGGTGCGTGGCTATTCTTATTATTTATCGTAGTCTATACGATTATTGAAACTGTAACCAAATAAAAAACCACCCAGTTAGAGGTGGCTTTTAATTAATTATTTGAGTGACGCTTACTTCGCACGCTCCTTGTAAGAACCGTCTGCAGTATTGATTACAATCTCTTCATCTGTTTTGATAAATAATGGCACCTGAACTTCTGCACCACCTTCAACCGTAACTGTTTTCATAGCGTTGGTAGACGTATTTCCTTTAACTGCTGGTTCTGCATAGGTAACCTTCAAATTAACAGTTCTTGGAAGTTCGACAGCCATTGCTCTGTTTTCAGTTGCATGGAATAGTACGAGACACATCATTCCGTCTATCAAGAAATCGGGTGCATTGATCAGGTCTTTAGCAAAGGTCAATTGCTCGTAGTTCTCTGTATTCATGAAGTGGTAGTCAGTCCCGTCGTTATACAAGAACTGGTACTGACGAGTTTCTACGTCAATAGTCTCGATTTTAGAACCCGCAGGGAATGTATTGTCTAATACACGACCAGTCTCTAGGTTTTTAATTTTCGTGCGCACAAACGCAGCGCCCTTACCTGGTTTTACGTGTAGGAATTCAATAACTTGGAACGGCTGACCATTAAAGTTGATGCACATTCCGTTTTTGATATCTGAAGTACTTGCCATAATCGAATTGTTTGTAGCCTAAATATACTGCAAATGCAAAGGGCTATTTTTATGGTTTAATAATGCTTTTCAAGGAGTAGTTTACCACTACAGAAATCATATTCTTGAGCGACGTAGTTGCTGGCAACAATAATGGTTTTGTCGATGGCCAATTCTTGAATCATCCGTCTGTAAAGTTCAACACCTTGCTTATCTAAATTACTTGTTGGCTCATCTAACAACAGTACTGGTCTCGGGCTAGCGATAGCCAGGAGCAATCTCACCCGCTGTTTCATTCCAGAGCTGTAGGTCTTCAAACGTTTATTAAAATGAGGTTTTAGTCCCGCGTCCTCAATCCATTGGTCGAGATTTATGCCTTGGGTAAAACCACACATTCTAGCATGGAAGTTTAATGTTTCCTTTAGACTAAACATAGGGTTTAGAGCCACATAGGGTGCTGCGACAGTACAGATGCTGCCTGCCTCGACTGAAGGAATGCTCTTCCCGTTAAAGTTGTATTGTGGTGCGTTTTCTGTCGCTTCCTGAGCGCCAGATAATATTTTAATAAGGGTAGATTTCCCCGATCCGTTTGAACCTAAAATGACTGTCTTCGAGTTCGCTTCGAAGGTATAGTTCACTCCCCGCAAGACGTGCTGATTGCCAAAGGTCTTTTGAAGATTTCCAAGGGTAATCATAAGCCTATTTTCTTATCAATCCTCTTTCGCTCTCATCAATAAACGAGATGATTTCTTTAGCTATCGGGCTATCACCGTATTCGGTTTTTACCACTTCCAATGCTTGGCTAATATTTTTACCGCTTTGGTAGAGTATTCGGTAGATGTCTTGAATCTCTCTTATATCGTCGTTGTGGTAGGTACGTCTGCGTAAACCAACGCTATTTACACCTGCATAGGTTAGCGGTTCGCCAGCTGCAGTTATGAACGGAGGTACATCTTTTCGTACCATCGCACCTCCACCAACCATAACGTGGTTGCCAATCCTTACAAACTGGTGTACGGCACTCAATCCTGAAATAATTGCCCAATCGCCCACTTGAACATGACCCGCTAGGGCTACGGAGTTAACAAGTATAACGCGGTTTCCAATGATACAATCGTGTGCGATATGCACGTAAGCCATAATTAGACAATCTTCACCAAGCGTTGTTTTACCATAGGCCTTCGTACCCCGGTTTATGGTCACACATTCTCTGATTGTAGTTCGATCGCCAATCTCGACAGTGGTGTGCTCCCCCTCGAATTTTAAATCTTGTGGAACTGCTGAAATAACGGAACCCGGAAAAATTTGGCAGTTAGACCCAATACGAGCACCATCCATGATCGTAACATTAGGACCAACCCAAGTGCCTTCTCCAATCTCAACATCTGCCGCTATAGAAGTAAATGGACCAATTTCTACTTGGTCGCCAATGTTAGCGGACGGATGTACATCGGAGAATTTGTGAATCATTATTTGGTAATCTGCGCCATCAACTCGGCCTCACTTACGAGTGTTTCGCCCACAAACGCTCGACCGAGCATATGAACGATACCCCTTCTTATTGGAGTAATGAGTTTAAGGTCAAAAATCAATGTGTCGCCTGGAACAACCTTTTTCTTAAATTTCACGTTGTCAATTTTCATAAAGAATGTAAGGTAGTTTTCAGGATCTGGTACAGAACTAAGTGCAAGAATCCCACCGCATTGCGCCATTGCCTCAACCTGAAGCACACCCGGCATTACCGGAGAACCTGGGAAGTGTCCAACGAAAAATGGCTCATTCATTGTAACTGACTTTACCCCAACCACACGTTCTTCAGTCAGTTCCATAATCTTATCGACCAATAGGAACGGTGAACGGTGTGGAATCAACGCCATAATATCTTCGACCGTTTTGACTGGTGGAAGATTAGGGTCATATTTTGGTGGTCTTGGTTTGCTTTCATCCTTACGAATCTTTGCAGCCAAGGCCTTAGTGAATTCTGCATTTACGCCATGCCCGGGTTTAGTTGCAATCAAACGTGCTTTTAGCGGTCGACCCAAAAGGGCAATATCTCCAATAACATCAAGCAACTTGTGTCTTGCTGCTTCGTTTGAGAAGCGAAGTTCGATATTGTTCAACGTACCTCTGTAGGTTACCTGAACATCTTCTTTTTCAAACGCTGTCTTTAGTTTATCCAAAGTTGCGGGTGCAATTTCTTGGTCTACGTATACAATGGCATTATTTAAATCGCCACCTTTAATCAAGCCTTGGTCAAGTAGCGGCTCAAGTTCTCTTAGGAAGCTGAATGTGCGGGCGCTGGCGATCTCATCGCGGAAGTTGGTCATGTGATTTAGATGCGCATGTTGCGGCCCTAATACAGAAGTGCCGTAATCGATAAGTGCACTAACCTCGAATGAATCACTTGGAAGTGCCATTATTTCAGAACCATTATCATCTTTAAAGGTGAACGGCTCATCCAATACATAGTAGTTTTTCTCTGTGCTCTGCTCTTCAAAACCTGCACCAGTTATTAGATCGACCAATGGTGCTGCAGAACCGTCCAAAATCGGAATTTCACTACCGTTAAGCTCTACTCGTAAGTTGTCTACACCAAGGGCATATAAAGACGCCATAAGATGTTCAACAGTACCAACAGATGCATCACCTTTTTGAAGTATAGTCTGACGGTTTGTGCGCTTAATGTGCTTAGCGAGTGCTGGGATCTCGGCGTTATCTAAATCGGTACGGACAAACACAATACCTGTACTTGCATTACTCGGTACTAGGTTGACTTTCACGGATTCACCGGTATGAAGGGCATTTCCTTCGAAAGAAACAGTTTTTTTTAGTGTCTGTTGCAGCATATCTAAAGGCCTTGTTTTTTGAAGGCCGCGAATGATTTCAAAAAATGTCTACGGTCAAGGGCTGGCGAGCCAAAGATAACCTTATTGTCCGGAACATCGTGCATTACTCCGCTCTGCGCGTAGATGGTAACATTATTCCCAATTTTCAGGTGTCCTATGATACCGACTTGGCCGCCAAATTTACAGTCATCGCCGATCAATGTTGAACCTGCAACCCCCGTCTGTGCAGCTATTACAGTATTTTTACCTATTGATACCCCGTGGGCGATCATGCACTGGTTATCGATCTTCGTTCCTTGGCCAATACGGGTGTCACTGATAGCTCCGCGATCCACAGTCGTATTGGCTCCAATGAACACATCGTCTTCTATAACGACTTTTCCTAGCTGTGGGATGGCGTGATACACCCCTTTTTTATCGGGTGCAAAGCCGAATCCTTGAGAGCCAATCACAGCTCCTGCTTCCACCACCACTCGGTTGCCTAGGCGTACCGCAGATAAGATTTTGGTGCCAGCACCAATGCGGCAGTTATCCCCAATAATAGCACCCGACGCAATTATTGCTCCAGCTTCAATAATACAATCATTACCTAAAATAGCATCATCAGCAATAAAAGCTTTTTTCCTCTCATCTTTCGCACCGCCAATTTCCTTTTCAAGTCCGGTTAGATACATAGTGAAAGTCATGTAAGGATCTTCACATTCAATAAGCACTGCATTGGAATTTACATCGCTGTTCTTTTTGATGAATATGGCCGATGCTTGGGAAGTCTGTGCTTGGACAGCATACTTTAAGTTAGACAAGAAGCTAATGTCTCCTGCGGCGGCTTCTTCGAGTGTGGCCACCCCGCTAATCTCAAGTGATTCTTGATCCGCAGGACAAGGGATTTTTAATCCTTCACATATAGACCTTAGAGTTTTTGGTGTGTGCTTCATAGTAAGTGTCTCAATTCTCTAGGGAAACAGATGAAATGGCGCTCCACAGGTTCGCTTAGCGCATTGATGGTCATTTGATCTGCTGCTGTACTGATGTCACTGGTATGACCGTCTTTATAAAGCAAGTTGATATGTCCCTTTTTGTTGTTATATGCGTGGTTTTTCACCTTATCGACGATGAGCATGTAGTGCTCTTCGCCATACGTGAAACCGTATTGATTACGAATCCCTTCAGCCATTTTTTCGGCCAATTCCGTCTCGAATGGAGCTTCCTGAATTCGAATTTTTAGCAGATTTCTATTTATTATTCGGCTACTTAGATCGCTGAGGATGAGATCGCTGTGATTTGCCCAATCCTTGATGCCACTCATCACATCGAAGTCGTCAAGCTCGACGAATTTATTTAGGATGGCTGAGTTTTCTTCAAAGTCATTCCATGTGTAGTCCGCGTGAAGGAAGTGTTTCAATGCTTGAGTTCCGGTGAGTTCTTCACCTTGAGTTGCGAGGTATTTTGCACGCTTTAAAATATTGACTAGCATAAATTCAGCACTGAGCACCGTTTTGTGCATGTATACTTGCCAATACATCAAACGGCGTGCAACTAAGAATTTTTCGATGCTATAGATGCCCTTAGAATCGACTACTAACTGGTCATCCTTCACATTTAGCATAGTAATTAGACGTTCAGAGTTTACGCTTCCCTCCGTGACGCCTGAGTAAAAGGAGTCGCGGCGTAGGTAATCTAGTCGGTCCATATCAAGCTGCGATGAAATCAAATGGTGCAAGAAGGCCTTTGGGTAATTGTTGGTGAAAATGTCTATCGCCAAGGTTAGTGCTCCGTCAAATTCATGGTTGAGCTCTTCCATAATTTTCAGACTAAGCGCTTCATGGCTAACTCCCGGGATGATTGTATGTTCTAGTGCATGAGAGAAGGGGCCATGGCCCACGTCGTGCAAAAGAATGCCGATGAGTACGCCGCATTCTTCTTCCGGAGTAATCTCGTGACCTTTTTGACGCAGGGTATAAATGGCTCGGCCCATAAGGTGCATGGCACCGATAGCGTGGTGAAATCTTGTGTGGTAAGCACCAGGGTAAACCAGGTATGTAAGTCCTAATTGACTAATACGACGCAAACGTTGGAAGTAAGGGTGGTCGATCAGCTCGTAAATAAGCGGATCCTTGACAGTAATAAACCCGTAAATAGGGTCGTTAATGATTTTATTCTTTGTGCTCAATATCAATAGTTTTACCTGTTACGTAAAAATAGTACAGGTCTTGAGGCGAGCGGGGGTTTACACGCATTACTTTTAACAAGAATTAAACGATCAATTATGCCAAATATTTTATGGGTAGACGATGAAATCCATATGCTCAAAGGACATTTACTGTTCTTGGAGGGCAAAGGCTATTCGTTTGAAACTTGTAATAATGGTAGCGATGCTCTCGAGGAATTTGAAAAGCAGCCTTTTGATGCTGTATTTCTGGATGAGAATATGCCAGGTTTGACTGGCCTTGAGGTACTTGAGCGTATGAAAACGCTGCGTCCTGAGGTGCCGGTGGTGATGATTACCAAAAGCGAAGAGGAGAGCATAATGGAGATGGCTATTGGATCGAAGATCGCGGACTATTTAATTAAACCGGTCAACCCAAACCAAGTCTTGTTATCTCTAAAGAAGATTTTGAAGGGGAAAGAATTGGTCACGCAGCAGGCAACCCGGGGGTATCAACAGGTTTTTGGAAAGCTTACGATGGATATGCAGAGTCTTCGTTCTTGGGAAGAATGGGCCGATTTTTACAAGGAGCTTCTGCGCTGGGAACTAGAACTCGACCAAAGCACCGAGGAAGGGTTGAAGAGCGTTTTAGCCACTCAGAAGAATGAGGCGAACGAGCTTTTTGGGAGGTTTATTTCTAATAATTACGAGAGCTGGTTTGCCTCGAGCCAGCGTCCGATGTTGTCGCATGAAGTGGTAGGCAATGTTGTTGCACCACAGATTCGCAGGGACCAAAAGGTATTTTTTGTAGTTATCGACAATCTTCGGCTCGATCAATGGATGGTCATTAAGCCAATGATTACAGAAGATTTTAATATTACTTCCGAGAATATTTATAGCAGTATTCTTCCCAGTGCAACACAGTATGCGAGAAATGCTCTTTTTGCAGGTATGCTGCCTGCAGATATAAAGGAGAAAATGCCGCAGTATTGGAAGGAAGATCACGAGGAGGGCAGCAAAAATGAATTTGAAGGTCAGTTGTTCGTCGAGCAGTTAAAGTCTATGGGATTAGGTCATAAGCAGGTGAAATACCATAAAGTCACCAACATGCGAGTAGCGAACAAATTTGTTTCCAATATCCATCAGAATAAACAGGCTGATGTGGTCGCTCTAGTCTACAATTTTGTAGATACGCTGAGCCACGCTAGAACGGATGTAGAGGTTATTCGAGAATTGGCCTCGGATGATAATGCCTACCGAAGAATTACCGCTACTTGGTTCGAAGGATCACCGCTGCGTAAGGCATTGAAATGGGCTGCTCAAAACGGATTCAAAGTGGTGTTGACTACGGATCATGGTACGGTGAATGTGAATAAGGCGACTAAGGTTGTTGGAACTCGCGACCTCACGACCAACCTTAGGTTCAAAAACGGTAATGGTATGAACTATCAAGGTAAACACAGTTATGTAGTAAAAAAGCCAGAGACCATTGGCTTGCCGAAAGGCCATATTGTTGAAGAATATATCTTCGCCCTTAACGATCACTTTTATGCATACCCAAACAACTTCAATCATTACGTGAAGTATTATCGAAACACGTATCAACATGGTGGGGTATCTTTGGAGGAATTAATCATTCCATATGTCGTCCTTGATGGAAAATAATTCAATCAGTTTTTATGGCGTCAGTCTTTCGGATTTACCGGATGTAGCTAAAGCCATATTGAACACATCAGTTCATGCTGTTAATCTATTGCAAGCGCCTATGGGCAGCGGAAAGACGACCCTGTGTAATGAATTGCTAAAACAATGGGGCAGCGACAGCGCTGGATCTTCCCCTACGTTTTCACTTATTCAGGAGCATAACGGTCCACAAGGCACATTGTTTCATGTGGATGCCTATAGAATTAACCACGAGCAAGAAGCATACGATATTGGCTTTGAGGAATACATAGAAAGCGGTCATCCGATGTGGATTGAGTGGGCCGAAAGAGTCGAATCTTTCTTACCTTACAGGGTAGGAGTCGTCTATATCAGATGGGAGAGTGAAAATTCAAGAAACATTGAATTTCTACCTGATGTAGTGGTCTCTGAAATACAAAGGAACCATGAGTGAATATCTAAGCTGGTCGGAAACGGCTTGGGCGACGCAAGAGGAGCGTTTGGCCGTAGAAACGAAAGGAGTAAAACTTGTTATTGGCGTGCCGAAAGAGCGCGACATGGAAGAGCACAGAATATTACTTAATCCGGCGGCTGTTAGTGTATTGGTGCAAAATGGGCACAACATTCTCGTGGAGGCGGGTGCAGGACTTTTGGCAGGTTGGGAAGATAGAGAATACGCAAATGCAGGCGCAGAAATTGCAACGGAAGCTTCGGCTATTTTTCATTGTGATATTATAGCTAAAGTTGCGCCGCCAACTGCAGAGGAAATTGGCATTATGACGGGAAACCAAACCTTGATTAGTGCCCTTCAGTTAAGAACGCGCGATCGGAGTTTTTTCAAAGCACTTGCGGATAAAAAAATAACTGGTATTGCACTTGAAGAAGTTCGCGACGTTGAGGATCAAAGTGCTTTACGAATCGCAATGAGTGAGATTGCGGGACAGCAAGCCGCTCGATTGGGGGCGAACTTATTGGCCGATGGATTATCAGGTAAACGAAAAGGAAAACTATTGGGTGGAGTGCCAGGTGTGGCACCTGCGAGCGTAGTGATTATCGGTGCCGGTGTGGCTGCGATGTCCGCGGCCCGAGTGGCAAAAGGGATGGGCGCTGCGGTAGTGATGCTGGATACCAACATTAGTAAATTGCGTTATGCTTCAGAGCAACTTAGCGGAGCGATGGTGACCGAACTTATCCAGGATGTGGTTCTCAAGCACAGGATGGCGCATGCCGATGTGGTTATTGGCGCTTTATCACCGGTGGAAGGTCGAACGCCCATGGTTGTAACTGAGGATATGGTGGTAGCTATGCCTATAGGTTCAGTGATCATTGATATTAGTATCGATAGCGGCGGCTGTTTTGAGACTTCTGAAATCACCTCTCACCTTGCACCAACTTTTGTTAAACACGATGTTTTACATTATTGCGTTCCAAACATGAATAGTGCTGTTGGGAATACTTCCAGTATCGCGATGAGCAATATCGTTGGTCCACTATTACAGCAGTTATCGGATAACGGCGGTGTTCAAGAGAGCTTGCACTATGATTTGAATATCCGTGCGGGACTATATCTTTACCGCGGTCTTTTGACCAAGCGTCACTTAGGTGAACATTTTGATTTGCCTTATTCAAGTGATGCGCTATTATTCGGTAACCTCTAACCGCTCTTATATTCATGGCTTTTTTACGTCGCTTACTTTTCTACGCAATAGGTATTGGACTAGGTATATTAATCGTTTTAGCCTTCTTTGGCGATCGGGATTTTGATTATGCTTACGGTCCACAAGAGCGTGTAAAGAAAAACTTTAGAAAAAAGGCGGTAGACTCCACTACGTTGGTTCAACCACTGATAGACTTAAGTCGGGATAGCCTCTATTACCGCGCTGTGGCTGAGGGTCGTGTGGCATTCGGTGCGAGTGACCCTCGCAAGGAGCCATGTGGTGAATATGTTATTCGTTTTTCACACCGCAGCTATGCATACAAAATGGTATTACAGAATTGTGATACTGTTAAGGTATTGCGCGTGGAAAAGGAAATTAACTAACCTTTGCGGCGCTCGAGTTCTTTTTGAATGAGGCTGAGTTCTCGGCCTGTCTGTCCCTCAACAGAAGTATTTTCTTCGGCCCTTCTAAACAGGTAAGGCAGCACATCTCTCAACGGTCCAAACGGCAAGTATTTGGCTGTATTCAATCCTGCAGCTGCGGCATTGAAACTAATATGATCACTCATACCAAAGAGTTGAGCAACGTGAACGCGGGGATGATCAAGCGGGTAACCTTTTTCGGACAGCAATGCAGCAGCCAGTGCTACACTGTTTTCATTGTGCGTACCGATGACTACGGCCATGTGATCTAGGTTGTTTAAAATCAGGGTAAGCGCTGCATTGTAATCCTTATCGGTAGATGCCTTATCAGGATGTATAGGGGAAGCATAGCCCATATGCAGTGCACGTTCTCGCTCTTTTTCCATGTAGGCACCGCGCACAATTTTAACTGCGTATATAAAACCTTCTTTCTTGGAAAGTTCTAGTGCATCTTTGAGTTGTGCTAATCGGTCATGCCTATACAATTGCGCAGTATTGTAAACAATAGCTTTCCCTTGGTTATAGGTGTGCATATATTTATTGGCCAAATCGTCTACGGCGGGTTGAATCCAGCTTTCTTCCGCATCGACCATGACAGGTACGCCTAATTCGTGGGCCTTTTCAATGATTTGTCTCCAGCGCTCTAAAGTGCCTTCCCAGGACTTTTTCTCCTTTTGTGTAAGCGGATTTCCCAAGCTTATTTTTTCATAAATATCGATGCTTCCTAAGCCCGTTGGTTTGAAAACTCCAAAGGGTACATCTGCATTATTTTGAGCGTATTCTAGGGTATCAATCGTAGTAGCGAGGGTTCTGTCAAAATCTTCTTCTTGGGCCTTCCCCTCGACGCTGTAGTCCAAGATTGCCCCAACACGACCTTCTGCTAAACGGGCAATTTGAGGTGTACACTCTCCAACACTTTCACCGCCACAGAACTGTCGAAAAACGGTTGTCTTAACTAAGCCTTTGATGGGTAGGTGTAGGCCCAGGGAAGCTAGAGTAATTGATTTTAGGGCGCTAACGACAGAAGGCGAACTAAGGGTTGAGAACAACAGCTTGCTTTGACGCAAGTCCATATTAGTCTTCATTTTAAAGGCGATCTCCGTATTTGAAAAGTCGATCATGCTCTGTGTTTTGGGAACTCAAATATAGTGCTGAGAAGTGTTACTTTTGAGGTGTGAGTACAACAGCATCCACCATTTTTTTTGGCCAAGACGGTTTTAGAGCTTTGGACCAATATTTAGTTAAAAAGCAGCCTTCTAAGACTTTTGTTTTGGTGGATGACAACACCAGTGTTTGCTTACCCACTTTTACTAGTAAATTGACCGCTTTAGATGTAAATTTTGAAATTCTCGAAATCCCCGCGGGCGAGGATAGTAAAAGTTTGGAGTTAGCGAATCAGCTTTGGCTTACGCTTCTGGAATATGGCGCCGACCGCAATGCACTGCTCATAAACCTTGGTGGTGGAGTTGTAGGGGATCTTGGCGGTTTTGTCGCAGCGACGTTTAAGCGCGGAATTTCATTTATTCAAGTACCGACTTCATTGCTTGCTATGGTAGATGCTTCGGTTGGAGGCAAGACAGGCATCAATATTGGCGGTTTGAAGAATCAGGTAGGTACATTTTCTGAGCCAGATTTGGTAGTCGTTGATGCCTCCTTTCTAAGTTCTCTTCCCCAAGAAGAGTGGGAGAGTGGCCACGGTGAGATGATAAAACACGCTCTATTAACCGGAAATGATTGGCCTGAGGTCTTGAATTGGACTTCTAAAGACGATTTACAAAAGGAGATCCAGCATTCGGTTGCGATGAAGGCTAAAGTCGTAGAGGCCGATTTTAAAGAGAGCGGTCTTCGCAAAATCCTCAATCTTGGGCACACCTTTGGCCACGCATGGGAGAGTTTGATGCGCAACACGAGCGATTCAGTAGCGCATGGTCGTGCCGTTATTCAAGGATTACACGTTGCGCTAGTGCTTAGTCAGGAACAGGAGTTGCAAGCAGAATTGGCCAAAAGGTATACTTGGACGAACGTTTCAACAGATGATTTTGAAGCGTTATGGCACTATCAAATGGCCGATAAGAAAAATGAAAATGCTGAAGTACAGTTTGTACTTCTCGAAAGTATTGGTTCGCCCACCTTTAGTAATATTGTGACTCTAGAAGACTGGTCTACCGCTTTACTTTGGTTAAATCAAAGTACCGATGTCGAATAAAATTACACTTCAACATTTAACAAAACCTTTACAAGGAACTTTTGAATTGCCTTTGAGTAAGAGCATGGTAAACAGAGCACTACTTCTGGCTGCAATGTATCCTGAGATAAGCTTAAGCGGTATGAGTACCTCCAACGATAGTGTGTATCTCCAGCAGGTGCTTGACGGCTATTTAGGCGATACCGCAATGGTTGGTGCCGGCGGCACAACTCTGAGGTTTGCTACCGCTTATTGGGCGTGCCAAGAAGGGGCATACAAGGAGCTGCAAGGCACGGAACGTTTGAATAAGCGACCTATAGCACCATTGGTAAATGCTTTGAATTTATTAGGGGCTTCGGTGAGCTATAAGGCAACAGAGGGTGAGGCTCCATTATGCATTCGAGGTAGGCGATTAAAGGGTGGAAGTCTACACCTTGGACACGTAAAGAGCTCCCAATTCATTACGGCCTTGATGCTCATTAGCCCGAAAACTGAGGAAGGCCTGTATTTGACTTGGGACAGTGCTCCTTCACAGCCTTATTTAGTGATGACTGCAGCACTGCTGAGAGAAGCAGGATTTGAAGTTCTGCTTACATCAGAGGAATTCAAAATCACCGCAGGTCAAAGCCCGAAGAACGTTGAGCTGTTTATGGAACGCGATTGGGCGGCAGTGGCCTTTTGGTGTGAATTAGTAGCCCTCTCAAATGAGTCAAACATAGAATTATCGGGATTTAAGCCGGAGAGTCTTCAAGGCGACAGTCGAGTATTGGATTATTTTGAGCCTTTAGGGGTGAAGAGCACCTTTGAAAACGGCTCCTTGTTTCTAACCAAAAAGGCCGTACTTTCATTGGGTAAGTTCACGGCGAACTTGATTTCAGAACCAGATTTAGCGCAAGCTTTAATTACGACGCTATTGGTAACTAAAGTGCCTTTTGAGATTCACGGATTACAAACACTAAAAAACAAGGAAACAGACCGCATTAACGCCTTAGAGCATTTGGCTCAAACCCTCGGGGTAAAGGTAAAAGCTACTCGTGATAGTCTTAGCTGTACGGACTATCCGGATGAATTTGCTTCAGGACCTAAAACTTACGATTCCCTTGAAGATCATCGCGTGGCTATGTCTCTGGCGCCGTTATCCTTAAAGTTCCCTATCACCATTTCGAATCCATCGGTAGTTGCAAAAAGCTATCCCGAATTTTGGGAACATTTTGCGCAACTACAATGAGGTGAAGAAGCTCATCTCAAGTGTGCTTCTAGAGATATTATCTTGTTACAGATCTATT
>CAJWZE010000028.1 GCA_913049845.1 uncultured Cryomorphaceae bacterium | reverse complement strand
TTGTTACAGATCTATTTTCTTGGTGTACCGGAGTCCCATACTGAACTGAGAAAATTCCGAAAAGGGTTGTCTAGAAAAATATGCCGAATTGCCGTACCTAGGGGTAAGTTACTTTAGAAGAGTAGTGAGACATGGATGGGAATATATTGATATTACTTTTCATGTAAATTCCGATCAAAACCTGGTCTTAAGTAAAGATTATGAAGAAATAAAAGTTATCATTATTTAATAGTAGCTCACGAGTTCCATTCTGAAGATAAGCGGGCTATAGGCAGGAATTGTAGCACGTTCATTATCGCCGTATCCGAGATTCGAAGGAAAGATGATGACTGCACGACCCCCTTCGCCAATGATTTTTAATCCCTCTTGGAACCCTTCTACTAGGGCAGGCAGTGGAATGTAGTTTGAGGCAGACCAACCGTTTGAGAAAATGCTCGAATCCAGAAGGTATCCAACGTGTTTAAAACTGACTTCATTTGTGCTATCCGGAATGCGATTTGGATTCCCCGCTTGCTCTGTATGGTAATACAGTCCGCTGCCGCTGGCGGTAAATTCAAGCCCGCTTTCATCAATCCATTCTAAAATGGTGTCCATTTGCATTTCAAGACGCTTTTCGTCTGAGGTACAATTGAACAATAAAAACGAGACAATAACTAGTGCATATAATCTCCTCATATATGGCAAATCTATCGATAGAATTTAGTAGTAAAGTTCGTAATAAATCTAAAAACAAGTTTTTTGTGTATAGCCAAAAATATAAACTCTAGCGAATATCAATGACCTCACCTATCACTAAAATTATATGGTTATTTTTTGGGAAAAGTACTGGCTCTTTTTGACTTACATTGTGGTATGAAAAAATTACTCTTGCTTTCCCTCTTTTTCCTTAGTTCGTCGGCCACAGCTCAGTCCTTTGGTCCCGCCCAAGGATTTCCTTTAGACCCCGTTATAAGTGCGGCTTTTGAGGGCGATCGATTGTATTTAGGAACACAAGGTTCTGGGGTGTATGAACTGTTCGATGGATCCATCAAACCTAGTATGCGTTTCGAAAAATTTAACCGAAGTTCAATCTACAGTTTTTTTCAAAACGATACCGTATTAGTGCCAGTGGTTCAAGGTGATCTACAGGCATATCCTATCGAAGTAATTAATGGGTACGGCACAAAGTATATTGTCACAGCGGATGGCGTGCAGGTTAGATTTAGTGATGTAGCTACTCAGGCCAGCGATAAGCCTTCAGGAATATGGCGTATGACTTTGGGTTTTGAGCGGCTGAACTTTTTGAGAATGGGATCTGAATTGGTCACACTAGACCAAACGGGTTATGAACTCGAACGGCAAAATTTCAAAGGCCTCATCTTTGATCTTGCACCTACAGATTATGGATTGCTCTTAAGTGCAGAGAGTGGTTACTATCAGTGGAACAATAAAAATCACAAATGGAATAAGGTTGGCTCAGGATTGCCGATTTTTGCTTTTGACGGTCCGATGGCGCGGACACCTCTCGGAAGTATTCAGGTGAACAAACTTCTCGATGGTAATTGGAGTACGGATGATTTCGTAAGACTGGCATACGTGCGGGAATCTTACGAGGAGGCTTACGACATAGATTCAGTGGCTGACCTTACCTACACCTTCTCGTCTTCTGGTGTGGCCGTTATGCGCGATAGTTTTTTGCTATACACGATTGATGGGCACCGTGACCTTCCTGATCTGCGACCTGGTAATTATGACGTTGCACGCATAGGTACAACCCTGTATGTGGCAACTCCATTGGGCATGTATACTTTTAATAATGGAGGCGATCCTAATGTCCCCTATGCCACAACTTTCAATATGTTCATTGACGGTATTGCTTCGACCAATGTCTCCGGGGCTTTGACTGCACCAAACTCTGTAGGCTTTTCAGCTAGTGTGAATGTTGAAAGTAATTCGCCGGTTCTTGGTAGATATAAGGTGAATGAAGGGACGTGGGAATCATGGGATTTAGGTGGGCCGATTCTTTTAGAATATCCCGCTCCCGGCAACTACAACGTCCAAATTCAAGTAGATACCCGCGCTGACTTCTCCGCAAGTACACCTGCCCAGTTTACCTTTACGATCAAGGCGCTTTGGTACAAGAGACCAGCCTCGTGGGCCATCATCATTACAATATTGGCTGCGATTGTTGTCTTTTGGCAGCGCCAAGAGCGATTGCGAGCAAACGAGCGTTTGGATTTACAGGAGCGTCTTGCTGAGGCTGAGCTGCAGAGCAAGCGTGGGCAGATGAATCCACATTTCCTCTTCAATGCACTTGATGCGATCTCTAATTTTATTTTTAAGAACCAACCCAAAGATGCGGTACTCTATATGGGTAAATTGGCTAAACTAATGCGCCTGACCCTTGAAAGTTTGCGAAGCAACGAAATGATACTTGCCGATGAGATTGATCTATTGAATAAATATATAGACCTCTGCATATTGCGATACGGTGACTTTACTTGGCAGCTTGACGTTGCGGATGACCTCGATCTTTACGATACCAAGCTGCCCCCAATGCTAGTTCAGCCATTGGTTGAAAATGCTGTCCAACACGCGATGCGTCCAAATTTTGCTAGCGGCAAACCTGGTGTAATATTGGCACAGATAGTCGCAAAGGAAAACGCCTTATATGTCGTGATCGAAGATAATGGACCTGGAATTGCGGATATTGAAACCGCTTCAAAGAGCCATGGTCTTGTGATCATCAGTGAACGACTCGCCTTACTTACCAAGAAGAACGGAGCGCCGTATCGATTCGAATTGGAATCGGTCGAGAAGGACGGTTCAATTCTTGGAACGCGTGTTTCACTCATTCTACCTTTAGCAAACGAATATTAAATTGTAGCTTCAAGTAAATCACGATGCCTATGAACGCATTATTGTTAGACGACGAACAACCGGTTTTGGAGAGCCTCGCTGGGAAACTCGGTCTGTTTTGTCCAGAGGTAAACGTCGTAGCACAATGCAATACAGTAGATGAAGCTATTTACATTTTGGCTGAAGAATCTATTGATATTCTTTTTCTTGACGTCAACCTTAATGGTGAGTCTGGCTTTGATCTCATAGAAAAATGGGATGGCTCAGCATTACCCTCTTTGGTCTTTACCACAGCATATGATGAATTCGCACTTAAGGCGATTAAGCATGCAGCAATTGATTATTTGCTGAAGCCTATTGATGCTGAAGATCTCGTTAAGGCGGTGCGCAGGGCAGGCAAAAAAGTGGGTTCTGAGCGCCAAGAAGTAGTAAGTGAGGCTGCAAAAGGGGCGCCTAAAAAATTGGTCATCCCAACTACTGAGGGTATGCATATTCTCAATGTTGAAGATATTGTGCGGTGCGAAAGTAGTTCCAACTATACTACTTTCTATCTGTCAGATAAAACCAGTGTCTTAGCCTCAAAAACGATGAAGGAATACGAAACCTTGCTTCGTCCTGCAGGTTTTGAACGTATCCATAAAAGTCATCTGGTTAATCTAGAGATGATTTCGCGTTATATCAGCGCTGACGGCGGTTATGTCTTGCTTAAAGAAGGCTCAACGGTTCCTGTTAGCAACCGAAAAAAGGAAATCTTAGTCAGTCACCTGAAGCGATTGTAGATATCGAATAGACTCGATTATTTCGAGTATTTCGCCTTCACCTCTTCAGCTCCTTTCAAGACTCTGGTTTTGAGCCCTTCTTTGTAGTCGACTACACGTTTTAATACGGCTTCGTCTGAAGATCCCACAATCTGTGCCGCAAGGATACCTGCGTTTCTAGCGCCGTCCAAAGCTACCGTAGCTACAGGAACACCGCCCGGCATTTGAAGGATAGAAAGTACGCTGTCCCATCCGTCCATAGAATTTGAGCTGTGCACAGGAACCCCTATGACTGGCAGTGGGCTTACTGAAGCGACCATTCCTGGGAGGTGTGCTGCACCGCCGGCACCAGCGATGATGGCTTTGATGCCTCTTCTATGGGCATTTTGACCGTAATCCATAAGCTTCTCTGGAGTGCGGTGTGCACTGACGATATCAACTTCATAGGTAAGGCCTAATTCGTCCAATACATAGATAGCTTGTTGCATAACTGGCAGGTCTGAAGTGCTGCCCATAATGATTCCGATCATAATTATTTGCTTTTAACCAATATACTATTCTTTGCCCACTCGGCGCGCTTTCGGGCTTCATCTCTATTTTTTGCTACTACTGTAACGTGTCCCATTTTTCGGAAAGGACGAGTTTGTGCCTTGCCATAAATGTGGATGTTCACACCGGGTTCCTCAAGCAACTCGTCATAACCTTGATACACGACATCGCCGTTATACCCTTCGCTGCCTACTAGGTTTGCCATAACGCCTGCTGCTTTGAGTTCTGTTGAACCCAATGGTAGATCTAAGACGGCGCGAACGTACTGCTCAAATTGGCTCGTGTAACAGGCCTCTATAGTGTGGTGGCCGCTATTGTGTGGACGTGGGGCTACTTCGTTGACTAAGATTTCTCCGTACACCGTCACGAATAATTCAACGGCAAGTAAGCCGCAGATATCATAGGCATCTGCAGTGCGGATTGCAATCTCTTCCGCCTTATTCTGCATCTCTTCAGAGAGTATAGAGGGGCAGAGAACATATTCTACCTGATTGGCTGTGGGGTGGAATTCCTGATCCGCTACTGGAAAGGTCTTTACGGATCCACTTTCGTTGCGTGCTACAATTACACTTACTTCAAGCTCAAAATCCACAAAAGCTTCTAGCATTCCTGGGGCATCTGGGATATTTTTAACATCGTCTTCGCTGCGACAAACTACAACGCCAAAACCATCATAACCACCGGTTGCCGCCTTCCATACAAATGGAATGGGCCAGCGCTTGCGAGCGGCTTCGAACTCAGCTTTGTCACTTACCATCTCAAAACGAGAGGTCGGAATGTTGTGGTCGGCATAGAATTGTTTTTGCTTCGTCTTATCTTGTATTAGCGCTAGGCTATCTGGATTAGGGTGAACTCTTTTTCCTTGAGCACGAAGGTCTCTTAAGGCTTGCACGTTAACCGCTTCAATCTCAATACATATGGTATCACAATCTGCAGCAAAAGCTATGACCGTGTCATAATCTTGGAGTGAGCCTACTTGGAATTCGTTGGCAGCGTGCTTTGCTGGAGCATCAGGAGACGGATCTAGGACCTTAGTGCGAATATCAAACTTACGTGTAGTGTAGAGCATCATTTTGCCCAATTGGCCACCACCTAATATTCCCAATTTGTAATTCGTAGAGAAAATATCCTTTGCCATGAATGCCCTTGTTTTGCGTAAAGTTACTATTTGCTGAAGGAATGCGCCTTATTGTACTGTATCGACTTGAGCGACCAATGGAATGGTGTATTGCTTTTTTGACCTAACTTCTTCCACAAGTGCCCTGGTTCTTCGCTTTTCGAGTTTTTTGAAGTGGCGACCTTTAAAGTTGAATGTAGTACCTATTTTTAGGTCATCCAATAGCAAAACTTCTTTGTTGCTATCGAGCTGCAGGACTACCTTTTGCAATTGCAGATCACCACCAACTGCGCTCTTGGGCTTTGTTGCATGATTCATTAAGGCGGTGCGGTATTCTGCAGGAAATGCACAGTTTTCGACCATTTCAATAAGCATTTTACCGAACAATGTTTTCCACTCTATTCCGTGAGGCGCAGCTTTTCGTCCGTAGGCATTCCACACTTTAAGATGCGCGATTTCATGGACGAGTGTCGTTAAGAATTGGTATTTGCCGAGGTTCCTGTTCAATGTGATTTTAGCCCGAGCTCCTTTTCTTGGGGGGCGAAAATCTCCGAGTTTGGTAGTTCGAGGTTTATTAACGGCTAATTCAAAGGCCTCGTCTTTGAGCCATTTATCAAGGAGGGGGAGCACTTCTGCTGAAGGCAAATATGGCAAAAGAGGCTGTAAGTTCATTAACCAACCTGTGTTGTTTGCGAAGATGAGAAAGAAGGGCAATCGCAGTCTTTAACTGTTCCACAGCTGCCTAACGCGAGTGCAAGGAGTATAATAGAAATAGTAGTAATTCTCTTCATAACATAGGAGTTTGTCCTTCAAAGAAACTGTAAATTAGCCATATGATCACGAACTTTTTCGAGGGAATTGGAGCCTATGGCGTTTTGATGACGAAAGTATTCCGTCGTCCAGACCGTTTTAAGCTTTTTTATAAATCAACGATTAAGGAAATTCAACTACTTGGCATAGATTCCATAGGTATCGTCGTGATTCTGTCTGTTTTTATGGGAGCCATTGTTACCATTCAGACTGCCTTTCAGTTGAGCGATGATCCGCTGATCCCAACCTACTACATTGCGATGGCAACAAGAGAATCAATCACGCTAGAGTTCAGTCCAACAGTTGTCAGTTTAATTCTTGCGGGTAAGGTGGGCTCAAATATTGCCTCAAGTCTCGGAACCATGCGTGTTTCAGAGCAAATAGACGCCTTAGAAGTTATGGGTGTGAACAGCGCCAGCTATCTGATCCTTCCAAAGATTGTTGCGCAGCTTCTCTTTAACCCATTACTCATTTTAATGTCTATGTTCCTTGGATTGTGGGGAGGTGCAATGGCTGGCGATCTGTTAGGTCTTATTGCTTTTCAAGAGAGTATTAGTGGATACCAATTGGAATTCATTGTTTTCGAAAATGTGATATACGGATTGATCAAATCTGTGGTTTATGCACTCATTATTGGTTCGGTTAGTGCCTACTGTGGCTATACCGTCAAAGGCGGTGCCGTTGAGGTAGGTGTGGCGAGCACGAACGCCGTTGTAAGGTCATGTCTCGCGATTATTTTGTCTAACTATGTCTTAACTGATTTATTGCTCAACTAATGATTCAGGCGAAAGGTATTCATAAAAGTTTTGAAGACAATAACGTCCTTAAGGGTGTTGATGTTGACTTTCATCGAGGCGAGATCAATCTAATTATTGGACGATCGGGTTCTGGTAAAACGGTATTTCTTAAGACTATCTTGGGCTTACACGAGCCGGATCAAGGAGAAATTTTATACGATGGTGAAGTTCTTGGTGAAATGACCAAGCAACGCTTTAAGATTCTTCGTCAGGAGATTGGTATGGTATTTCAAGGGGGTGCCTTGTTTGACAGTATGACTGTTGCGCAAAACATTCGTTTCCCTTTGGAAATGTTTTCTACGATGACAGAGCACGAGATGGATCAGCGCGTAAAGTTTGTTATGGATCGCGTGCGTCTAGAAGGGGCAGATGAAAAGTTCCCAAGTGAGATTTCAGGTGGTATGCAAAAGCGCGTAAGTATTGCACGCGCGATTTCTATGAACCCTAAGTACCTGTTCTGTGACGAACCTAATTCTGGTTTAGATCCAGAGACGGCCATTGTTATTGATCAGCTCATACATGAGCTTACGCATGAGTATGAAATGACGACTATTGTAAATACGCACGATATGAATTCTGTCCTTGAGATTGGTGATCACGTGATCTTTATGAAAGAGGGCCTCAAGGTTTGGGAAGGTAATAGTTCGCAGATTTTGAAATCTACCAATGCGGATGTTGAAGAATACGTCTTCAAATCAAAACTCTTCAAGCAGGTCCGTCAAGCTTTACGTTAAGCTATAGAAAAGCCGGGACGCTTGCACGCCCCGGCTGGGTATTTTGTGTTGAGCAAGTAAGGATTACTTAATCGTTATGCGCTCTACTTTGTTTACGCCTTCGCCTTCCACTGAAAGGATGTACATCCCCTTAGCGTTATTGCTCAGGTCGATTACTCTACGCTCGCCAGCTACGAAGCTTTCGTTAGCAGCATAAACTACTTGACCCAGTACGTCAACGACAGTAACTGTAGCATCAGCAGTAGCATCTAGCTCTACATTTACCACACCGTTAGATGGGTTAGGGAAGATAGATACTGAAGTCAAATCAGCGTCTCCGATACCAATCGTAGAGGTACCTGAAGCAGTCACAGAAATCAAGTGTGAGAAACTCATATTGATGCTAGTTTGGTCGTTTCTCCAAGAAGAAGTGCCTGACCAAGCAGCATAACGAGTTTCATTAAATAGGAAGTTCGAACAATTCGTAGAAGTACTATCGTAATCTTGGATAAAGTAACCCTGAGGAGCTGAAGTGTTACCTTCTCGGTAGTAGTAGAAGTAGAATGGATTGATATCACCAGTGTTGTTCGAGTAATCAATTGTATCTGATGTCGTGGTGCCGCCTGGTAAGTACTCAATGAAGATACCTAACAACTCATTACCCATCATCGATAGACCACCGTTCGGTACTTCAACACCAACAACTGCAACACCACTATCTGCAGTGCTCAACGTGTAATCAATCACAGTTGTGTTTGAAGCGGTCACACCACCCATATTACCATCAGAAGAGCTACCAGCGTAACGCATTGTCTTCGCAGTTGCCTGCACTGTTGGGTCTAATGCTGCCCAAGTACCTGCGTTATATTGTACACCTGAGAAGGGTGAAGAGAATCCGTTTGCACCTTTCATAATGGTAAAGCGAATCTTATCTGTGTTGTTACCGTCAAAAATGTCATAACCACCAATTACGTAAAGTGAATCAATGTTTACTTGATCAGTCTCGTTGAACTCGTTATCGCCCCAGCCGTAATAATTGAAGTCGTATAGAGCACCAACTGCATGGTTGTACGAGTAACCAGGAGTACCGTCAGAGTATACAATAACAGTTGATGAATCTGGTGTAGTTGTGATTGCACCTAGAACCATATCTGAACTGTAAAACTGGTACAAGAAGTCAGTGTAATCGTAGTTGTTGTCTACGGCACCGCCTCTTTTGAGGATGATATCCTCAATTTTTTCTTTGGCAGCAGCGTCAGGGGTGATTTCAGTTTGCAACAACTTCGTTGCCATCGCGTCTTGAGCGAAACCGTTCAATCCGAATGCAACAGCTGCAAGGAGTAAAACTTTTTTCATAAGTAGTTCATTAATAGTATTGGACTCCTAAGATACTAAAACATCAGTAAACTAGAGCTTGCGAACCATCATTATTCCGTCGCGAACACTAAGAATGACCTGCTCCACTCGAGGATCTTTCGCAATGTGTGAATTTAATTCGAGTATCACCTTCGTGTCTTTGTCGTTTGGTGCTACCACTTCAACGACCTTTCCAGACCATAAAACATTGTCTACCAGCATGATGCCTCCACTGGGCATTGGTGGTATAAGCAGCTCATAATACTCTAACAGACCCCGTTTATCAGCATCCAAGAAAATAAAATCCCAAGGACGTTGGAGTGTTTTGAGTACATCACCGGCCCGACCGAGGTGTAAATTCATTTGCTCGAATCGAGGATTTTTCTGCCAATATTTGAGAATAATGGACTCAAGTTCTTCGTTGATTTCAACCGCGTGAAACTCTCCGTTTTCTTGTAAACCCTCTACAAGGTAATGGGATGCATACCCTGTAAAAGTCCCAACTTCTAGGATGTATTTAGATTTTATCATGCACGAGAACGTCTTGAGAATTTGTCCTTGGACATGACCGCTCAACATACGCGGCATCACCGCTTTCAACCAAGTCTCACGTTCTAAATCGTTCAAAAACGCGGGTGCCTCGGTAGTATGCTCAGAGATGTATCTGTGCAGATCGTCACTTAAAAATTCCATGTCGTTAGGCTTTCGTGTAAATTAAAGTAAAGGCTTGTTTTTTTGAGAGGTAACGGTTCGCTACGCGTTGCAAATCTGCTGTGGTCAATTCGCGTATCTGGGCAGCTACGAAATCAAAAGTGCTCACTTTTCCATAATAGAGTAAAGCTCGCGCAGCTCCAATGGTACTATTTAGATCATTTTCCTCTGCCAATGCCATTTGTCCGATGAATTGGTTTTTCGCTTTACTCAACTGCAATGTTCCTAGAGGTTGCTTTATAAATCTCTCGACCTCTTTATGCACTAACTGTTCAGCCTTTTTGGTTTGCAGTGGGTCACATCCTAGGTAAATACCGAGCATTCCAACATCGCTGTATAGATTCATGTAACTCTCGATGTTGTAAGCTATACCATGCTTTTCCCGAATATTTAGTCCAAGACGGCTGTTCATCGCAGGTCCGCCTAACACGTTATTAAGTAATAAAAGTGCTCTTCTATCATTGGAGTGTATGCCGGGAATACGCCATCCAGTCATGAAGTGATCTTGAAATTGAGCTTCAGGACTAACAATTCTTTTTGGGGCTGTAGCAACACTGTTTTCAGAAGACCACTTACTTTCTAGCAGCGACCAGTGACCAAAGTGCTCCCCGAGCAAGGTTGCTATACGCTCACCTCCGTAGGGCCCTGTTACGGCTACTTTGATGCGATCGGTTGTATATGTCCTGCATTTAAATTCTAGAATATCATTACGACTGAGTCCGTCTACACTTTCAGGTGTCCCCAAAATATTTCTACCAAGGCCGTTTCCTTCGAAAATAAGGTCTTCAAAATCATCAAAAATCCGTTCCGATGGAGCGTCTTTATAGCTGAAGATTTCATCCTTTATGACCTCTTTTTCTTTCATCAATTCTCTTTCCGGGAACGTACTCTTAATCAATACATCGCCTAGCAATTCCACCGCACGTCGCAGGTCGCGCTTTAAAAAACTCGCATGAATAATGGTTTCCTCTTTAGTTGTGTAGGCATTAAGTTCACCGCCTACATCGTCCAACCTACTCAAGATATGATAGGCTTTCCGGTTTTCTGTGCCTTTAAAAAGGTTGTGTTCGATAAAGTGTGCAAGACCCTGTTGGTGTTCGAGTTCGTCTCGGGACCCCGCTTTTATGGCAATAGCAATGTGAGCAACTGTGCTTTTCTTGTATTGAAAAGAACATTGGAGACCGTTACTTAGGGTAAAGACGTCGCCGCGCTTCATTATTTTTCGTCCAAAACTTCTAGCACTGTGCGAAAGGCGATTGCGTGTTCACCCCAGGCTTGTGCGCTTTTCTCGCGCAGAGGGTCCGAATACATTTGCATGTAGAGTTTGATGCTTTCAAGGTCTAATGCCCGATACTGAATACTGTAACTCGGGTGGTCTTGTTCTTGTTCTAGAATGACTTGTGTGAAAATGTAGGAAGTAAACATTCCTGTCTCTATGACCTCTGGGATATGTTCTTCTTTCATCCATTGGATCCAACGCTCTTCTACGACAGGATTCACAACGATTGTTACATTATAGATGTGTTCACTCATGAAGCAAATGTACGATACATTGTTCTGGCCTGTTCGGTGTAAAAACCATTTGGATAGCTAACCAGATACTTTATGATTGCTTCTTTTGAAGAATTCGGATCCAATTCAAACGAGGCCTTAGCGAAATAGAAATAACTTTCCTCTTTCCATATTCCATCTCCAGCAGCATTTTGTAGCACCAAAAAGCTTTGTTTCGCCTCACGGTATAGGCCCATGCTCAGTAGTAGCTTCCCTTTTTTATACAAGAGATCGTCATAGACCTCATTGGCCAGGAGGATATTTTCTATCTTGGTATAACCATCTAAGGCCTCCTGCTTTTGCCCCATAATTTCATAAAGCATTGGAACTCGCAGAAGTTGTAACCCTTCAAGGAGGGTATCCTCCACAGAGTTAGCAGCTATAAGAAGTGCATTCTCTAGTGCATCATTGGCAATCTCTTTAGATGTCGATTTTAGCAGTACCTCAAGTTGCGTCTTTGCCCAATCTATATCTCCACTATAGAAAGCACACATGGCTCTTGCTAGGCGGCTTTCGTCTCCTTCTTTGGAATCGCCCAAGAGGGTTTCTGCACGTGCAAATTCTATAAGGGCTTCGTCGAACCTACCAGCTGTTTGGAGTACTTTTGCGTAACTCTTGTAGGTCAAACCTTGAGACAACGGCCTAGGATAGCGCTCGCGCAGTTCCGACATTATTTCTTTATAATCAGCCGATAGGGTGCTGTCGATATTTTTTCGCCGGATCTTGTATTCTTCGCGGACGAGCTCCCAGCCAAAGCAATTGCCACACTGATTCCCATTAAATCTTGAGATGAGCAGCACTGCTTGTTTTTCATCAAGATGGTCTAGAACCCAAAGTTGTTCCTTGAGAACCTCATTCAACCAACCGCCCTGAATCATGGCTGGTCGAGAATGAATCATGAAATCATATACTTTCGAAGCAAGCTCATATTGTTCAATATCACGAGCGTCTCGGGCAATACTTAACAGCTCAACAGCTCTAAAATCGTCACTTTTTGCTTTTGCTTTTAGCCATCTGAAGGCCCGATCATACTCGCCTAATTCTCGATAGACAAATAGAAGAAGGCTTTCAAAAATATCCACATTACCGCCTGCTTTAATGCGTTCTACGAGTGCTTCTTTTGCGGCTTGAGCATGATTACCTGATTCGTTATCTCCGATATTTTGCGTCATACGTAATTTGATGTTGTTCAGATAACCTCGGTTTTCATCAATGGCTTTCAAGTAGGCACTATACTGCTTATTTATATCGCCTAGTTGGGCATACAATTGCGCCTTTTCGAAAGAAATATTCAGTTTGGGTTGTCTTTGTTCGGCCAACTCATAGATTTCCACAGCCTCTTTTAGAAGGCCATACTTTTCTAAAACACGCGCTAATGCTCGTGAGGAATACGGATTCTTCACTACGTGTATCTCGATATCTTCCCATTGCGGCCCTCGTTTACCGAGCTTTCTGCTGAGTACCCAATAATCAACTGTATACTGCGGGCGAACATCGCCAAAACGTTTGCTCTGCTTTTTAACGAGCTTTAACGCCGCAGTGGTATCGTTACTCAATAGATAGGCATCGAGCAACTTTTCATAGCCCGGTCCCTTAGGATTGGCAGTGTAATATGGCTGCAAACAATCAATAGCTCGTGCATAACTGCCTTGCATGATAAGGGTATCACAAGTGCTTATGTCTTTGGTGGGCAGTGACCTTTGGGCCAACCCAAACAGCGGGACAAAAATTAAAAGAACAAATTTATTCTGGCGCATTGGTCGCTAATATATAGTTCTTTAGCGAGTCTAAATTGGCCATGATATCGTTATGATTTCGGAGGCATTCCAAGCACCCCCCGTAACTTTTATTAATCCTCCGGTCGGCGTCTCTTAATACGAAAGCTTCATCATTGAAATATTTTACAGCATTTGCGCTATCAATATGTCCTTGTTTGACCGTTGAACGAAGGGTCGTTAGCTGTTTACTGTTGTACTTCGGATCCAATTCTGTGGTGTAACTGCCTACCACACGGCCATAGTATTTCACACAGTTATCCATTTGGAAAAGAGGACCGGTGAATACTTCTTTTGGAACTTGCAGTTCCATCATTTCATCAACGTGCGTAAGGAAGAATACTTTATGGTCCCCCATTTCAAGGTAGGCGGCATTGACTCGAGCGCTATCCACGCTATGAATTACGGCCTCATGGCTTTCACTTAGAACGATCATCGAATCTAATCTACTTATCATTGCCCCTTGCCAAGGTTCTTGCTGCGAGCAAGAGCATACTTCAAGGAGCAAAAGTGAAAGAAGTAGTAAACGATGTATCATTTTATGATATCGAAACCGGTGTAAGAAACTAGCACTTCAGGAATCTTAATTCCTTCTGGTGTTTGGTGATTTTCTAGCAGTGCGGCAAGTACGCGTGGAAGTGCCATCGCAGAACCGTTTAACGTATGGCAAAGCTGTGTTTGTCCGTTCTGATCTCTGTAGCGAAGCTTTAAACGGTTGGCCTGGAAGGTTTCGAAATTAGACACTGAACTAACTTCGAGCCAACGTTCTTGGGCAGAGCTATAGACTTCAAAGTCGTAAGTTAATGCTGAGGTAAATCCGGTATCTCCTCCACACAAACGAAGAACGCGATACGGTAATTCGAGCTTGTCCAAAAGGCCAGCCACGTGTGCGACCATTTCATCCAGAAGTGCGTAAGAGCTTTCAGGGTCAGTAATGCTGACAATTTCAACTTTATCGAATTGGTGCAACCTATTCAAGCCGCGCACGTCCTTGCCGTAGGAGCCTGCTTCGCGGCGGAAACAAGGTGTATAACCCGTGCTTTTTATCGGGAAGTGGGCTGCGTTGACAATTTCATCTCGGAAGATGTTAGTGATCGGCACTTCTGCGGTCGGGATGGCGTATAATCCGTCCAACGGGATCTCGTACATCTGTCCTTCTTTATCAGGAAGCTGTCCTGTTCCATATCCAGACGCAGCATTCACGAAGTGTGGCGGCTGGTATTCAGTATACCCCGCGGCTCTATTCTCATCTAGGAAGAAGTTGATCATCGCGCGTTGAAGGCGTGCCCCGTTGTTTACATAAACTGGGAAGCCAGCGCCGCTGATCTTTACACCTAATTCGAAGTCAATGAGGTTATATTCTGATGCCAAATTCCAATGAGGTTTTGCGCCCTCGTGTAAGGTTGGAATCTCGCCCTTTCGGATAACCTCTTCATTATCGTTTTCGTCCTTTCCAGCTGGAACGCTCTCGTGAGGAATATTTGGTAGGGTAAGGATAATGGCGTGTTCTTTTTCTTCAAGGACTTGAAGTTCCTCGTTCAAAGCTTTGATGTCATACTTTAAGGCGCCAGTTTCGGCCTTGAGCACGTTTGCCTCTGCGCCTTTGCCAGATTTGAATAATTGGCCAATTTCTTTTGCCAACGCATTACTACGCGCTTGCTTTTCCTCCATCTGATGACGAATTCCACGGCGCTGTGCATCCAGTTCAATTAAGTCGTTTACCGTTTGAGTGGCATCTATACCTCTCTTTTTCAATCCTCCGATGATTGCTTCCGGTTGTTGTCTGATGCGCTGGATTTGCAGCATAATCAATAGTGGTTTAAGCCTGGATGGCTATGACGCGCTCAATTTCAGGCGCATATTTTTTAATGGTGGTTTCTATACCACCTTTCAAGGTGAAGTCGCTCACATTACAACCAACACAAGCACCGTGGAACTTTACTTCCACGGTTGTGCCATCAATATTGACTAGACTTACATTTCCGCCATCATTGGCAAGAAACGGGCGAATCTCATCTAGAGCTTTTTCGATTTTTTCTGTTAGCGTACTCACTTATTGTATCATTTTGTTGAACATCCGGCCATGGTTTTGATGCGGACAATTTCGGTTGGTGGCAAGTTTTCGTTGCGCTTCGCAACTTCTCTTACAATATTACGAGCGATTTCCTCAAAAGCCAACGGAATATTTGTTCCCTCTTGAAGTGCAGCAGGACGACCTATATCACCTGCCTCTCGAATGCTTTGAATTAAAGGTAATTCACCTAAAAAAGGAACATCCAACGACATCGCCATGTTTCTTGCGCCCTCTTTGCCAAATAAATAGTATTTATTTTCTGGTAATTCAGGTGGTGTGAAATAGCTCATGTTCTCTAAAATCCCCAATACAGGAACATTGATTTGGTCCATTTGGAACATGGCTACTCCCTTTCTGCAATCGGCTAATGCTACCTTTTGCGGTGTACTAACGATAGCAGCCCCTGTTACAGGAACATTTTGAACCATACTCAGGTGTATATCGCCAGTACCCGGTGGCAAATCAATCAATAAAAAGTCCAATTCACCCCAATGTGTATCGTGAATCATCTGCGCCAGCGCCTTCGTTGCCATGGCTCCACGCCAAACAACCGCCTGATCCATATTAGCAAAGAACCCTATGGACATGATTTTTATTCCATATCCGTCGACAGGCCCCATCTTATTCTTACCGTCGACATTAACAGTCATCGGCTTGGCGTGCTGGAGATCAAACATTAGGGGAGCTGAAGGACCGTAGATATCAGCATCAATTAATCCGACTTTAAAATCCATCTTTTTTAATGCAATGGCCAAATTTGCGGTAACGGTGCTTTTCCCAACACCGCCCTTTCCTGATGCAATAGCAATGATGTTCTGAACACCTGGGATAGGTGCTCCTTTAATTACATTGCTCGCTTCTTCTTTGGCCTTTTCACTCACGGTTATATTCACAACCACTTTTGCCTTGACATTCACTTCGTCATGGATGGCCTTCATGATATCTACCTCCAGCTTCTTTTTCGCCTGAAGGGTTGGGCTGATGCTCTCGGCATCAACTATTACCTCGTCACCAAAAACTTGAATATTGCGCACCAGGTCAGCAGTGACAATATTTTCTGCTTTTGTGGTGCTCACTTTTTCGAGTGCCTTGAGGATATCTGATTTTTTCATGCTTAAAGAATTCTCTTGCAAAAGTAATAACCACTACATTCACGACAGCATACATTCCCAATGGATTCCTCAGACACTTTGTTTATTACTGGCGCAACTGGTCAATTAGGGGCTTTCGTGCTTGCTGAACTTCTCGGTCATTTATCTTCAGAAGGACATAAGGGGACCATTCTATGTGCACGTCGATTATCTTCTTCGATGGCTCAGATTCGCATGGTGGAAGAGTTTTTGGAATTAAAACCAGCCGCCATTACGCAGGCTTCAAGTGTGCTTTGGTTAAATTGTGATCTTTCTGATGCACATTATACAAAAAATGCCATTGAGGAATGTTGCGCTATAAGTAACCGCGCACTTCCTAGCACCATTATCCATGCGGCTGCAATAATCAATGTGAGTCCATCCACTGCCAAAGGAACATCAAATGAAGAGCTCACTAATGAGATGCTTCTTTTAGCTGAAATGCTTAAGGTGAAACACTTTACTCATGTAAGTTCAATAGCAGTTATGGGCGGCACCGTTTCATTGGGTGAAGAGGAGGTTCTTGGGCCAGAACACTTTCACCCAAATCGGTCAGAAGTATTGTTATCCAACTACGCTTTGGGTAAAATTGCCAGTGAACTAAGGGTTTGGGCTGCTCAGGCTGCAGGTCTTTCGATCTCCATCTTACGACCGGGGGTTATTTTGGGTATGGGGCCAAAGGACAAAGCGCCTCAGGAATTGTGGGCTCGTATTGTCGATGGGAAACTACCGATATCCACAGATGGGTCAACCGGCCTAGTCGACGTTCGCGATGTTGCTGCGATTGTTGTTAGGGCTCATATTGAGAGATTGGAAGAACCATTGGTAGCCGTAGCTGAAAATGTGCCCTTCTATGAACTTGTTGATAGAATGGCTGCTGCGGTTGGAGCACAAAAAAACTTAAAACGTCTCAATGCCGATCCTTGGCTTGAGCGTCTGCGCTTCCTTGGTTTTCTTCGAAAAGCGCCCCTAATTGGAAAATTTTTCACGCCCCAGATGCGCATAATGCTTTTCTCTAAGATTAAATACGACGGTTCGACCGGAGCTACTGTTCATCCGTATCGTTCTTTAGACCAAACCTTGAACGAATTCGGAGCCTTTTTGCAAAAGACTTGGAAATAAAAAGAGCCGCACCAAAGGCACAGCTCTTAACTTGAGTCTAAACAATGTTGCTATTAAGCGTTAGGGATAACGCTAACGTAGCTCTTGTTGTCTTTTTTCTTGCGGAACTCCACTTTACCGTCAACTAGAGCGAATAAGGTGTGGTCTTTACCGATACCTACATTCTCACCAGCATTGTGTTTTGTACCACGCTGACGTACGATGATATTTCCTGCGATTGCTTCTTGGCCACCAAAGATTTTGATACCCAATCGTTTACTTGCTGATTCGCGTCCATTTTTCGAACTACCGACACCTTTCTTGTGAGCCATATCTTAATTATTTTCCTGCTTTTTTCGCCGCTGTTTTCTTTGGAGCCGCCGTTTTAACTGTTGTTTTCTTAGTGGC
>CAJWZE010000027.1 GCA_913049845.1 uncultured Cryomorphaceae bacterium | reverse complement strand
CGTTGCCACGGAAATAGGTCTTGGACCAACAAGTATTGCTACCGCTTTAATGCATGACGTTGTTGAAGACAGTGATTACACACTTGACGACATCGAAAATATTTTCGGTAGAAATATTACCAAACTCATCGATGGTCTGACTAAAATTAGCGGTGTTACTTCGGTAGATAAAAATATGCAACTTGAAAACTATCGGAAGATGTTGCTTACCATAAGTGATGATATCCGCGTAATCTTAATCAAGATTGCTGACCGCATGCATAATATGCGGACTATGCATGGAATGCCTTCTCACAAACAGCTAACCAAAGCATCTGAAACCCTATTTATATATGCTCCTTTAGCTCATAGATTAGGCTTATACCGTATTAAGACGGAACTAGAGGATCAAAGCTTAAAGTATACAGAACCAGAGGTGTATTCTGAGATCAAAAATCAAATGGAGGCCCTTGAAAAAGCAGATTTCACCTATTTAGTCAAATTTGTAGCTACAATAGAGGAAGAGCTTAATGATGCTGGGTTAACATTTAAAATAAAAAAACGGACAAAGAGTATATTTTCTATTCGTCGTAAGATGAAAAACCAAGGTGTTCGGTTCGATGAGGTCTACGATAAATATGCTATCCGTATCATTCTTGACTCTTCGTTGGAGCAAGAAAAAGCAGATTGTTGGAAGGCCTACTCACTGGTAACAGAGAATTACAGTCCTAATCCACTTCGTTTAAGGGATTGGATTTCGTCGCCTAAAAGTAATGGATACGAAAGTTTACATACCACTGTAATGGGGCCGGACGGAAGATGGGTTGAAGTTCAAATACGTACTACAAGAATGGACGATGTTGCTGAGAATGGTTTTGCAGCCCATTGGAAGTACAAAGAAGATAGTTCAGGTTCTAACTCTCTGGATATGTGGTTAATTAGAATCAGAGAGTTCTTAGATGACCCGGATAATGATAATGAGGATTTCATAGAGAGCTTTCAGATGAATCTTTTCGCTTCGGAGATATTTGTGTTTACACCAAAAGGGGAAATGAGAACCTTACCTAAAGGTGCTACAGCACTTGATTTTGCTTTTGACATTCACAGTGATGTTGGTGCACGCTGTCTCGGGACTAAGGTTAATGGAAAATTAGTCCCACTATCTACTCCATTAAAGTCAGGGGATCAGATTGAAATTCTGACCTCGATGAAGCAAGAGCCGAAAGAAGATTGGCTGAGTTTTGTCAAGACAGGAAAGGCAAAACAGCGTATAAAAAGATCCCTGAAAAAGGAAAAACAAATCATCTCTGGACAAGGCTATATGATGTTAGAGCGTAAACTACGCGTTCTTAAGCTAAAAGCAACTTCTAGTAATATTCAAAAGCTTGTCAATTTTTACGGCCTAAAAAATCCGGAAGAATTGTATTACAAGGTGGGATTGGGCGTCATCGACAACAAGAAACTTCGCCAGTATGCACGCGAAACCTCTGGGTTTGTTAATTATTTCCGCTCAAGGATTGTAAAGAGCTCTTATGCTAAAGCAAAACTTGCACCTAAAGGACAGAAGGCGAAAAATACAAGCGCCGAACATATAGAATTAGTCTTCGGAAATGATGAGCAACAGCTCGATTATGCACTTGCGAAATGTTGCTCTCCCCTGCCAGGAGAACGCGTATTTGGATTCATAACAACGGCAGAGGGCATTAAGGTACACAGACACGATTGTCCCAATGCTGTGATGCTCCAAGGGCGGTTTGCAAATAGAGTTATGAAAGCAAATTGGATTGACACTGAGCGGGCACGGGTGACAGTCAATATTGAAATAACTGGAGCAGACCGAATGGGTATAGTTAATGATGTAACTAAAATTGTTTCGGGAGACTTAAATATCAATATAAAAGCGATTTCATTCTCCGTTGATGACGGTTTATTCACAGGTCAATTAACCATTGAAGTCGCGGATAAAGTGGGATTGACAGATACTATTAACAATATCAAGTCACTTGAGGGAATTAGTGCTGTAAATAGGGTGGGTAAATTCAATAACTAGAAGTATTTTAGAACTTTAGTTCTCACATGAGCCATTTAGACGCACAGGAACAAGTAAAGAAGGTGTTTAGCACTTTTCTGGAGGAAAACAAACAACGTAAAACTCCCGAACGCTATGCCATACTTAAAGAGGTCTACGAGAGTAACGATCACTTTGATGTTGAGACCCTATATCTAAACATGAAGTCTAAAAACTACCGCGTCTCACGTGCTACACTATACAATACCATTGAATTACTCCTTACTTGTGGCTTAATACGGAAACACCAGTTTGGTCAAAACCAAAGCTTTTACGAGAAATCGTATTTCAATAAACAGCACGATCATGTGATTTTAGATTCAGGTGAAGTCTACGAGTTCTGCGATCCAAGAATTGAAAACATAAAAAAAACAATAGAGGAAGTCTTCAACGTAGATGTCAGTAGCCACAGTCTGTACTTCTATGGTAAGAAAAAGAAGTCCTAATTATTGAAACGATGGCAGTAGATGTATTACTAGGTCTCCAATGGGGGGACGAAGGAAAAGGAAAGATTGTTGATGTTCTTACGCGTCAGTACGACATTATCGCTCGCTTTCAAGGGGGTCCAAATGCAGGACACACACTTAAATTCGAAGGCAAGAAACACGTATTGCATACGATTCCTTCTGGGGTATTCCATGAGAAAGTATGTAATGTTGTTGGAAACGGTGTCGTGATCGACCCGGTAATCTTTAAGGATGAATTAGATAAACTCATTGCACAAGAACCTGATGTGCTTTCTCGTTTAAAAATCTCTAGAAAGGCACACCTTATTTTACCATCGCACCGCCTTCTTGATGCAGCTAGTGAAGCAGCTAAAGGAAAAAAGAAGATAGGCTCAACGCTCAAAGGTATTGGACCGACATACATGGATAAAACCGGTAGAAATGGTATTCGTGTTGGTGATATTCAATTGGACAACTTCCAAGAACTGTATAACAATCTAGTTACCAAGCACAAACAATTACTAAACGGATATCCTAATTTCACTTATGATCTCACCGAGCTAGAGCCAAAATGGTTTGAAGCTATTGAATACCTAAGAACACTTGATATCATTGATAGTGAACCCTACGTGCACCAGGCAATAAAGGATGGCAGAACCATTCTTGCAGAGGGGGCTCAGGGTACCTTACTAGATATCGATTTTGGGACCTACCCTTTCGTAACGTCATCAAATACCACTTGTGCAGGTGCTTGTACTGGTCTTGGTGTTGCCCCGAACCGTATCAAGAACGTGTACGGTATTTTCAAAGCGTATTGTACTCGTGTTGGATCAGGTCCCTTCCCTACGGAATTGTTTGATAAAACTGGGGAAACGATTCAAGCACAAGGTCACGAATTTGGTGCCACTACGGGTCGTCCAAGAAGATGTGGGTGGTTAGATTTACCTGCACTTAAATACGCTATCAATATTAATGGTGTTACAGAACTGATGATGATGAAAGCAGATGTTCTTAGTGACATAGGTAACCTAAAGGTTTGTACTGCCTATCGTTACAAGGGTAAGGTAATTGAACACCTGCCTTACAAGCTTGAGGAAGATTTGATTGAGCCGATCTTCACTGAAGTTCCAGGTTGGGATGAAGATCTTACTAAGATGACCTCGGAAGATGAGTTCCCGGAAAGTTTCAAATCGTACATCGATTACATTGAAAAAGAAGTCGGTGTGCCGATCTCTTTAATTAGTGTAGGCCCTGACCGAGCGCAAACAATAATGAGAAAATGATGAAGAGGGCCTTTCTATTTGGATGGGCCCTTCTTTTTGTCTGTACCTCCTTGGGGGCACAGACCAAGATTCGTATTCTCAGCTCTGACATCACCGATATCGTTAAGCAGAAGGACGGTTCTCGTATTTATTACTTGAGAGGAAATGTATGCCTTCAACAAGATGTGGCGGTGATGACTTGTGATTCCGCTGTATTGATACAACCTCAAAACGTGTTCAAGGCGTTTAAAAATGTCAAAATCATCCAGGCAGATACGACAATTATCACCGGTAATCGCTTGGATTACGACGGCGAGAGCAGGACTTTTACTATTAGTCAAATGGTCCAATTGACCACTCCTTCTTCTAAATTGAACACCAAACAGCTCTTTTACGATAGAAATAGTGCTACTGCCTATTACACTGTTCGTAGTACCTTGTTGAGGAAGTCGCTGGAGTTAACAGCTGATAGAGGGTCTTATAACACAGATTACGAAACGGTATGGTTAAGAGGTAATGTTGAAGCCATAGATTCAACGTATTGGCTTTATACTGATACGCTCTTGTACTTTCCTAATACGAACAGGTATGAATTTGTAGGGCCTTCTACTCTCCTTCGAGATAGCACCACTATTCTTTGCAGTATTGGCGAATATCTCGCTGAGAGCGATCAGCTAAATCTAGGCCAAGGTGCTAGTATAAGTGCTCCAGGTAATTATATCGAATCTGACTCAATTAGTTATAATCTGAAATCTGAAGCTGGACGACTTTTTGGTGACGCCTTAGTTGCGGATACTTTACAAGGTCTTGTTCTTGAATCTGAATTCATCGATTATTTGAAGCAACCCAACTTTGTCGACGCTCATTTTCCTGTGTATTATCGTCAAAGAATGGATGAAGATACGCTATACGCTAAAGGCGATACTTTGCATATACGAACGGACTCTAAGGGATATAGAAAGATAGATCTGCGGCACAATACTTCGTTTTACAGTAATGATTTTCAAGGGAAAAGTGAATTTTTCACCTACACTGAAACTAGCGAGGAACTCACTCTTTATCCTAGTCCTCGAATGTGGAGTGAAAACAGTCAATTTACCTGTGATTCCGCAATATTATCGCTCCTCGATGAAGCGCTAGATAGCCTATTCTTGATGGGAAATACGGCTATCGTTAGTCTGACTGACGACTCCATTCACTTCGATCAAGCAGTTGGCAATGAGCTAGAAGGCAAATTCATAGATAACGCTATTCATTCACTAGAACTACGCGGGAATGCCCAAAATATTACCCATAGTATCAATGACGAAAAGGCTGTAGAGGGTATAAACAAAACTGAATGTGCCTATATTTCCATATCGTTCGAAGAAGGATACGTACAAAAGATAAATGCAAACAAAAGTGTGGAGGCCTCATATACCCCATGGGAAAGTGTAAGTGAAGAAATGAAAAGTCTTCCGGGTTGTATACCACTATTTGAGAAGCGTACTTTAAAAAATCAAACCAGGCCTAACCTTCAATGATCTTGGCAATATTAGGCTTAAAGTAATTCGGTCCTTTTAAAACCTTACCGTCTTCTCTGTAAATCGGCTTTCCATCTTCACCCAGCTTGCTCATATTACTGCGTTGTATTTCTTCAAAAACCTCCTCTATTTTGTGCTGCATACCATGACTCAGAATGGTTCCACAAAGAATGTACATCATATCGCCAAGCGCGTCTGCAACTTCAACCAAATCGCCGTTTTTCGCAGCCTCCAGGTATTCTTCGTTCTCCTCGGCCATCAGCTTAAAGCGTAAACCAATCAGTTCATTGCTAATAGTCGCTTTTGGCGTGTATTCATTTGGAATTCCAAAAGTATCGTGAAATTTTTCGACGTGGTTTAATTGCTTTTTCATTTGCTCTAATTTATGCTTCAAAGAAAGTAAATTTGACGCTATGGAGAACATCACAACAGGACATTGGATTTTCGCAGGCATATTCGCCTTGGCATTTTTGACCTTTCTGTTTATCAGTTACCGCAGAGATTTAGCAATGCATAAGATTCACTATCGAAGTGGAGGTATACAAGTCGTCCTATTAATAGTAATTACACTGTTCGTTCTCTTTGTGTTCAAGCGCCTTTTCTAGGTCGATAATGGCGTATATTTGTAGTGAGTTTAACCTAGCTCTACCCAAATACTATGACAGATAAGCAGAAGGAAATCAGTTACCTCGATTTCAAGAAAGAAATACACCAAGATTATTTTACTGCCGTTTTATCCCGCGAATGCTCATTAATGGGCCGTAGAGAAGTTCTTACGGGTAAAGCAAAATTTGGAATATTCGGTGCCGGTAAAGAATTGGCACAAATTGCTTGGGCGAAAGCTTTTCAGAAAGGTGATTTTAGAAGTGGTTACTATCGTGATCAAACTTTTATGATGGCTTTGGGCAAGCTAGATTCCGTTGGATTTTTTAACTCACTATACGCTGTTACCGACCTAGACCACGAACCGATGGCCGGTGGACGACAAATGAACGGACACTTTGCAACACGTAGTTTAGATAAAGATGGGAATTGGCTAAATCTGACCAATCAATACAACAGTTCATCAGATATCAGCCCTACCGCTGGCCAAATGCCAAGACTTCTTGGATTGGCTCAAGCTTCTAAAGTCTTTAAAGAAGTGAAGTTTGACGGCTCTGAGAAATTCAGTCAAGGTGGCAATGAAGTTGCGTGGGGAACTATTGGAAATGCTTCTACTTCTGAGGGTTTGTTCTTCGAAACTATAAACGCAGCAGGTGTACTTCAAGTACCAATGGTAATTTCCATCTGGGACGACGAATATGGTATTTCAGTAGGCGCCGAATATCAAACTACCAAAGAAGATATATCAGAGATTCTAAAGGGATTTCAACGTGATGATAAGGGTAACGGATATGACATTTTTGTTGTAGAAGCGTGGGACTACCCTGCCCTAATCAATACGTTTACCAAAGCTGGACAAGTTGCTCGTGAGGAACATGTACCAGTGATGATTCATGTAAAGGGCATGACACAGCCTCAAGGCCACAGTACTAGTGGATCACATGAACGTTATAAAAGCAAGGAGCGTCTGCAGTGGGAAAAAGACCAGGATTGTATCCTCAAGTTTGGCCAGTGGATGGTTGAGCAAGGTATTGCTAGCCAAGAAGAGTTAGACCAGCTTGAAAAAGATGCTAAAAAATCTGCGCGTGAAGGCAAGAAGACGGCTTGGGCTATTTACCAAGAAGTGCCTAAACGTTTGCGCAGTGAGGTACTTCCTATTTTAAAAGTTATGCAACAGCAAGGTGAAAAAGGCATCTTAATTACCAATACCATCAAGGAGTTGGAAGCTGTTGAAGACGTAGAAGTCGCACATAGTTTCAAAGCAGCTCGCAAAGCACTACGTGTTGTTCTTGGCGATAGTCGAGTAGATACTTCCAACTTAAAGAATTGGCTTTCTTTGAGTAGGGCTGATCAAGAACGTCGATACAGTTCACACTTGTACAGTGAAAACCCAGCGAACGATTTACTATCCTCTACCCCTGCTCGTTATAATGATGCTGTCGAGGTAGATGCACGAATAGTAATTCGGGACAATTTTGACAAGCTCTTTGAGAAATACCCGCAAACCATGGTCTTTGGAGAAGATAGTGGTAAGATTGGCGATGTAAATCAAGGTCTGGAGGGACTGCAATTGAAATACGGTGAAACGCGTGTTGCAGATGCCGGTATCCGTGAAGCGACTATTATGGGTCAAGGTATAGGCTTAGCCATGCGTGGCCTTCGCCCTATTACTGAAATTCAATACCTGGATTACCTGCTCTATGCACTTCAAATCATGTCAGATGATTTAGCAACAGTACATTACCGTACCGTTGGTGGTCAAAAGGCGCCAACTATTGTGCGAACGCGTGGGCATCGTTTGGAAGGGATTTGGCATTCTGGATCTCCAATGGGTGCCATTATCAATAGCATTAAAGGGATGTATGTCCTTGTTCCGCGTAACATGACGAAAGCAGCTGGTTTCTACAACAAATTACTTCAGTTGGACAACCCTGCCCTAGTCATCGAATGTCTTAATGGATACCGTCGTAAAGAATTGCTCCCAACAAACTTGGGCGAATTCACTACACCTATTGGTGAAGTTGAAATACTGCACGAAGGTTCCGATATTACGATGCTTACTTACGGCTCCAACTGCTTTATTGCAGAAGCTGCTGTGGCCGAGCTATCAGAACTAGGGGTGAGTGTTGAGCTCGTTGATGCACAGAGCCTCATTCCGTTTGATACAAAGTATGATGTAGTGAAATCTTTGAAGAAGACCAATGCATTAGTTATTGTTGATGAGGATGTACGCGGCGGAGCAAGCGCATTTTTACTACAGCAAATCCTTGAAGATCAAGGCGGTTATCAATATTTGGACGCGTCACCAAAAACGGTAAGTGCTAATGACCACAGACCTGCATTTGCCTCTGATGGTGATTATTTCTCAAAGCCTTCGCTAGACGATATGGTTGAAGAAATATATACAATGATGCATGAGAAAGATCCTAATAAGTTTCCGTCAATTTAATGAAAGAACTTGGTCTATTTCCAAATACGGTTGCAGGCGTCCTTGAGGCACTTGAAATAAGCTTTGGAAAGGGCATTTATGTGAATCGAGTAGTCGAAAGATTGCTCAAGCAAAATAAAAAATGGGGCTCAAGAGATCGAAGTTTTGTCGCAGAGCACACCTATGAAATGGTACGTTGGTGGGGATTGTTATGGGCACTTTACGACCATAAACCATCAACCAAACGAAAAGACCTACAAAAACTCTTTGGAATCTATTGGCAATACAGAGGCTATACCCTTCCCGATTGGCCAAAATTTGATGCGGTACGAAATTTTCCCGTCAACGAGCGACTGTCTCAAATAAATAATGTTCAGGATAAGGAGAGTTATGCAGGGTGGTTTAATGATCTCGCTTCAAGCCAGTTAGGCGATAAATGGCCTGAAATTGCTCGAAATATGAACCTTCCCAATACGGTGAATATTCGTGTGAACACCCTGAAAGCTACGCCCGATCAAGTAATAAAAGAATTAACTGCACATCACATAGAAGTACATACGCATCCTGTATTTGAAAATGCGTTTTATCTGGAAGGACGTCCTCGATTGAACAATATACCTGGATTCCAGAGGGGCAATTTTGAGGTTCAAGATGCCGGTTCTCAGCAAATTGGCTATTTCTTGAATCCTTCCCCGGGCAGTACGACTATTGATGCATGTGCGGGTGCCGGTGGTAAGACACTACTACTAGGGGCATTGATGCAAAATCAGGGTCGATTAATTGCTATGGATATTGAAGGTAGGAAATTCGGTGAACTCAAGAAGAGAACGCAACGGAGTGGTTTGGATATCGTGGAGACAAGAGCTTGGGAAGAACCTAAGGTATTAGAAAAACTCACTGAAATGGCCGACTACCTGCTATTGGATGTCCCTTGTTCGGGAACGGGCGTCATCAAGCGAGAACCCGATACAAAATGGAAATTACAGCCCGAGCATTTAGTGCGTCTTGAAGGTGTTCAAGCCGAGATATTAAACCGTTATCCTAGAATGCTCAAACCAGGAGGCACATTGGTTTATGCGACCTGTAGTATTTTACCTGTGGAGAATGGTCGGCAGGTACGCCAGTTCTTGGAGAACAACGATGAATTTAAATTGGTCGAGGAACGTACTGTTGATCCTGGAGCGCATAATGACGGCTTCTACATGGCAAAAATGAAGAAGAAATGAGAACAACTGAACAGGATAGCTTGCATTTAAACTTAGAGCACAAGAGTATTGCTGACCTAGTACAAGGTATCAACACCGAAGATCAGAAGGTGGCACATGCTGTCAATGAGCAAATCACTTCTATTACTGCTCTTATAGAGGCATTGGTGCCTAGAATGGAACAAGGTGGACGTTTGTTCTACATCGGTGCAGGTACTTCAGGTAGGTTAGGGATTTTAGATGCCAGCGAATGTCCTCCGACCTTTGGAGTTGGTCATAGTATGGTCATTGGCCTCATCGCAGGTGGTGATAGTGCAATTAGAAAAGCGGTTGAGAATGCCGAAGACAGCATCACAGGCGCTTGGAAAGATTTAATAGAATACAACATTCAGCCGATAGACACGGTTGTTGGGATTGCAGCTAGCGGCACTACTCCTTATGTCATTGGAGGAATTGAGGCCGCTAATAAGCACGGTCTACTTACTGGTTGTATTACATGTAACGCGGGGAGCACATTAGGACAGGTGGCTCAGCACGAGATTGCCGTGGTAGTTGGACCTGAGTATCTCACCGGCTCTACCCGCATGAAGTCTGGTACTGCACAAAAGATGGTATTAAATATGATTACCACGGCTGCTATGATTAAACTAGGGCGAGTGAAAGGCAACAAAATGGTTGATATGCAGCTTTCTAACGACAAGTTGGTAAGAAGAGGTACCCGTATGGTCGCTGAAGAGGTTGGTATTGAAAATGAATTGGCCCAGGAATTATTATTAAAACACGGTAGTGTTCGAGCTGCTGTAGATTCTTACAAGAATGAGCGGAAATAAGAGCAATCAAGATATCATCGTTGCTGGTCTTTTTCGACTGGCCTGGTCCTTCCCTTTCATATTCGTCGGACCTTCCTTATACATTGGAAAAGGAACGAGTGGTGAGTGGTATTGGACTGCTTTATCCATCGCGGTGATGCTCTTAGCAATTATCTTGGTGGTGAGTGGCCTTCGTAAAGTGATGAGTGGCTTTTTCGACGGGAAATAATTAGATCTTAAAGACCTGAGTAACCTGAGTATTCGAACCACGTGTTATTTTTAGGAAATAAGTACCCGCTGCGATGTACTCAGCAGGTACCCATCGGAATTGATATTGCCGACCAGTGACAACCTCACTAGCCACTAATCGTCCGTACATGTCCCTTAATTCTAATGCGATATCGGTGGTATCGTCGTCAGGTAAGAAAAAGATGAGATAGTCAGGGAATGGATTTGGATACACCGCAATTTCACTTCCAGGGTTAGAACTCAAGTAGAACCGGGCAAACTTCATATTGGGAATACCGTACCCTATCCGTTCATTTTTCGTATAGTAATGTGAACTGCTTACTTCCAAAGCTTTAATAATGTCCTGTGCAGTAGCGCTGGGCGATGATTCCCAAAGACAGGCAGCAGCTCCTGCAATGATTGGGGAACTAAAACTAGTTCCATTGGCTTGGGTAATAGTTCCGTCTGGTCGATAAACATAAGCGCCTTCTCCCCTTGCACATACATTGGGTTTTACTCGGCCATCCACAGTATAACCACGTGAACTGAATCCGCTCACTATTCCGAATTGATTTACAGAACCTACTGTGAGGATGCTATCCGCATCTGCGGGCATAGTGAGTTTATCCCATGATCCTCCTCCGGCATTACCGGCACTTGTAACAACTAAGATTCCGGTCCTCGCAGCTGCCACGGCACCTAAAGAAATAATACTGGTACGTCCATCTAGATCATCGACGGTGTAGTTGTCATCAGGGTTATCAAATTCACTATATCCTAAAGAGCTATTGATTATATCGGCACCTATGGAATCAGCGTATTCGGCTCCAGCAATCCAATTGTACATCTCCTGTGGAGTTTCGCTGAGTTCCTTTTCTGTTTTAATCAGTACATAATCCGAAAATGGTGCAGTTCCGATAAACGCGCCTTCCTTTGATGCGGCCATAGTACTAAGCACAGAAAAACCATGCGATGAACCCTGATAGACATTTGTACCACCATCGACAAAATTTCTAGTAGCAATTATTTGACCGTAATCGCCATAGTCGACTGTATTGGCCCCAACGAAGCCAGCATCTAAAATAGCAATGAGTTTGTCTTCGCCCACAAAGGCCCTATCGTGCAGACCTTCAATAAGTGAAATTTGATTGGCTTGATCCGCCGCAACACCATAATCTAGAATAGGGTTGGTAGAAGTAGTAGAAAACGTATGACCATTTACCGGTGTAATCTCATCAACAAAAAGGAGTTCGGATAAGGAGACCACCTCCTCAGCCGTTGCTTCCACGTAAATAGCATTTAGCCATTTCGAATGTGGCCCTGTGTAGGTAACGATGTTCTCAATGGCTCCTAGTCGATCGAAAGAAATGGGTAAATCCGACGGTTTTACTGCAATGTTCTGCTTTTCACGGCGCAGTAATGACCGCTCGGACAGGAATTCCTGCGGATTCTGTAACTGTTGGACGTTTTCCTTCGCCGTAAGAAAAACACTGTAAGAATTCACTTCCTGAGCTTGTACAGTGATCAGAAAAAGCAAATGAGCTATGGCCACTCTTACTTGTTTCATACTAATACGCTATGGTTCCACTTCCTATTAATTCATCCTCCACGTACCAAGCCGCAAATTGTCCAGGCGTAATGGCTTTTTCCGGGGCATGAAACTCTATATATAGCGCATCCTCCTTCTGATGTAAGGTGATATCCACTAAAGGTTGACGGTAGCGTATACGACATTTGTAACTAGCAGTTTGGCCTACATTTAGCCTCAAATCTTCGCGAACCCAGTGTACTTCATTATTACTGATTTTTAAAGCAGTTCTGTACAAGCCAGGGTGCTCATCGCCTTGACCTACATAGATAGCATTGAACTCAGTATTGACACCAAGAACGAAAAGTGGTTTTGGGCTACCGCCAATTTTTAACCCTTTTCGTTGTCCTACAGTGTAATAATGAGCACCGTTGTGGTGACCTCTCTTCGTCCCGAATTTTGGATGAAAATCATAAGGTGCTGATGCCAATTCTAAGGTGTCTCTTGGAGCATCAAATAATTCTGAATCTGTCCGAATCTCCCAAACTTTACCAGCTTTAGGCTCTAATTTTTGCTGTAGGAAGTCAGGCAAACGTACCTTTCCAATAAAACACAACCCTTGACTATCTTTCTTATCAGCCGTTGACAGTCCTGCTTCAGCGGCAATCTCCCGGACCTTAGCCTTTTGCAAATGTCCGATTGGAAACATAGCCTTGCTCAATTGTTCTTGATTCAGCTGACATAAGAAGTAACTCTGATCTTTTTTTGTATCCAATCCCCCCAATAGTCTATGAACTTGTTGGCCATCTTTTTCGATGGTTTTCTTACGTACATAATGCCCTGTTGCTAGAAAATCCGCACCTATAGAAATAGCTGTTTCTAGAAATAAGTCGAACTTGATTTCACGGTTACAAAGCACATCAGGATTGGGAGTTCTACCCTTTTCATACTCTCCAAACATATAATCGACAATGCGCTTCTGGTAAGGGCCGCTCATATCGATAACTTGAAATGGAATACCCAATTTATCTGCAACAAGCATAGCATCATTGCTGTCCTCACTCCACGGACACTCATCGTGTATGGTCACACTATCGTCCACCCAATTGCGCATAAATAGACCAATGACATTATAGCCCTGCTCTTTCAGCAAGTAGGCGGTAACAGAAGAATCTACTCCACCACTAAGACCTACGACGACCGTAGTTTCAGCATTTGATTTACTCATTGTATTTGGTTTCACTTTCAAGTGTGCCATATCGATATAACTCCTTTAAGACCACCTTGTTCTCTTCAAAATAATACCAACTGCCGTGCTTTTTACCGTTATGATAGGGTCCTTTTGCTATGAGTTTACCGTCTTCATCAAAGAACTTGCACTCTCCTTCTAACTGTCCCTCCTCATAGGTACCTTTTGTACGCATTATACCGTTGTCCCATTTTCGAATCCAATTGCCGTTTTCCTCATCATCAATAAAGTCGATACGTTGGCTAACCTTACCGTTTTCCCAATAGGTCAATTGCTTTCCTTCAAGAACCCCCATTTTATAATCTTCACGTTGCGTCAACACACCGTTTCGAGAGTAATAGGTCCATGTACTGTCCTTTAATTGAGCTTTATATACCCCCTCTGCTTGTAGAATACCAAATCGGTGATAAAGTTTTGCATACCCCACTCCTGTGGTACCTCGATAACTGATTTCGGACATCTTACCTCCATTTCTCTCAAAATAATAGGTAAATGTTCCGACAGGTACATCGTCATTAAACGTACCTGTATACCTTGTCTTGCCACTCTCATATTTCTTCACCCATTTACCCTGTTTTTTACCATAGACATCTGTAAAGTTGGCCTGAGCATAAATTGAAAGGCTACCAAGCAGGCAAAGCATTGTAAGAATCTTTTTCATATTGTAAATTTAGACACTTACCACAACTGAACAGGCAAGCATTGAATTAGTTCCACACCAAAATATACGGAGCTTTGGGTACCTTCAGGAAAGTATTTCTGTCTTAGGTTCATTTTAGGGTTTTATGAGGGCCTATTTTACTTTCTACCTGAACCCTGGTGCTAAAGTGTAAAAAGAAAAAGCCCTCGGAGAAATCCAAGGGCTTTTCTAATTTCTGGCGATCCGGACGAGACTCGAACTCGCGACCCCAAGCGTGACAGGCTTGTATTCTAACCAACTGAACTACCGGACCATTATTTGATAGCGGTTGCAAATGTAACGGCTATTTTGATTTTTGCAATAGTTAGGGCTCAAAAATTTGAAAAAAGTTAGCGCTTACAGCCGGTTAAACGCTTTTCGATATTTAATGAATTCTTATTAACAATTTAGATAGGATTAGGCCTAGTTTGCCCCCTTCAAATTAATGATCTCTATGATGTCTTCAGAGATGTTGAGAATCTTTCGGTGGAAGGCTTTCTTAGGTGAGCAAAGCTTCTTAGGTTTGAGCAAAGATCTTACTATGAAGGTAGCCCTCATTCTTGCTGGTGGTAGAGGAACCCGTCTCGCACAAATCAGAGACGATATTCCTAAACCGATGATTCCTGTTTTAGGCAAACCCATTCTTGAATACCAGATTAACCTTCTAAACGATCACGGCTTCACCGATGTTTGGTTGATTGTCAACCATTTGTTCCATCACATTGAAGATCATTTTGGGAACGGAGAATCATTCGGAATACGAATTCATTATTATGTCGAACCGGCTCCTCTAGGCACTGTAGGTGGCGTTAAAGCCTTACAAGACCATTTAAAAGAACCATTCATTGTCCTATATGGTGATGTAATGATGAATATGGATTTAAATCGACTCTTTGCCTTCCACCAAGCGAAAGGTGCAGATGCAACGCTTGTAGTTCACCCCAACGATCATCCATACGATAGTGACCTGTTGGATGTTGATGAAAACGACAAGGTTTGTGCCTTTTATGCGAAGCCGCACCCAGATAAACTGGTTTACCGGAATCTAGTAAATGCTGCGGCCTATGTTTTTAATCCAGTGGTTTTAGACCACCTAGAAGATGGCGTTAAGGCGGATTTTGGAAAAGATATCTTCCCGACTCTTCATGAGCGCCTAGACGTTTATGCCTACAACACATCCGAGTATCTCAAGGATATGGGCACACCGGAACGATTAGAAAAAGTGGAACAAGCCATTTCCTCCGGAAAGGTTGCTGCGAGAAACTTAAATAGGCCACAAAAGTGCGTATACCTTGATCGAGACGGGGTAATTAATATAGACACTGATCTTATTAATAGAACTGAGGACTTTGAGTTGTACCCGTACGCAGCCGATTGTATTAAGAAGCTAAACAAGCTAGGTTATCTTGTAATTGTGGTCACAAATCAAAGCGTTATTGCACGAGGGCTATGTTCGATCGAAGAATTGGGCAACATTCATAAAAAGATGGAAACAGAGCTTGGTAAACAAGGTGCGTTCGTGGAGGCTATTTACTTCTGCCCGCACCACCCTCACGGAGGATTTAAGAATGAACTTCCTGAATATAAGATTCCGTGTGAATGCCGGAAACCTTCACCTGGTATGCTCTTGTCCGCCAAGGAAAGATTCAATATTGACTTAGGTCAAAGCTTCCTCGTTGGTGATTCACCTCGAGATATCGAAGCCGGTCAAAACGTCGGAGTGATCACTATTCGAGTAAAAACTGGACATGGATTAAAGCCACATACTGCTGTTCCTGATCACTACGTGGATTCACTCGTAGAGGCCGTTGCTCTCATCGAAGCGCAGAGTTAATCTTTTATTACGGATTCAAATTCTTTTTGAAACAGAATACCAATACCCTGGGTGTATGGACCTGAATTCTGCATCAGCGGATCGTTACGGTTACTTCTGTTAAAAGCTCTTAGTTTGATTCTTCCGTCATTTGTTAATGAGTATATAATCTCCGTATCTCCTATTAAGAGCGTAGATGCACCGGATTGACCAATAGGAATATCCAAAGAAGAATTAATATTTAATCTACCGTCAAGGAAATCTTTTCCTAGGCCGAGGTTAAGATTATTCATAGTCGTACCTAATACCTCATAAGGATTGGTACCACTTGTGTAGTCCAAATCTAAATCAATATACGAACCAATTCCCGCCGCCAACCAACTTCCGAATTCACTAACGAGTAACTCCGAAGTATTTCTGCTTACGGAACCACCGAAGTCAAACCCTTCCTGTACAGCTAGATCTTGTTGATAGAATTCACCTAATAGCAACAGCGAAAATGCTTGATAATTCATTGCATCCTCGCTTAGAAAGTGCCGTTGAAGCTCCTCTAAATAGCTTGCAGGAGCATTTGGCAAATCTACAGTGAATGTAATATCAGGATTCATCAAGGCGCCGCTAAGGTTAATTATTAAGTCTACATTGATATTCTCATTGTTGTAGTTGGGATTTGATACCAAGCCTTGTAGGTCGGTGAAAAGAGAGTATTTAGCGTCTATATTTACTTGTGCTTCATAAAGGTCACCACTCCATAAAATGGTTCCACCAGGAATAATCTCAAAAGGCTTATTAATGATATTCTGCAGGGTAAATAGATAATCACCCGAAACCAGAGTATATAAACCGTATAACTCAAGGCTTTCGTCTTCTAAAATCTTGAGACGCATATTCCCGCTACCACGAGCCTTTATTACATCACCTAATACTTCGTCAAGTACAAGCTCAAAATCAGCATTTGGTGTAGCCTCAATGACGATATCGGTGGTAAAATATTCAAGCTCTTGAACAAAAACACTGTCGGTTGTTGGTAATCCAGCATCACTAAAACGAATGTAGCTTGGCATCTCTACCGCAGTTGGATTGTCCAATGGAATCTTAAAATTGGTTCCGTCTTTTGTGGCTACGGCAAGATCTAAATGTAATTGTTCCAGAGGTCCTTCTAAGACCAGATTCGCCTCTACTATGGCTCTGCCGTAAAAGTAGCCATCAATATTTCTGCTTAAATCAACCGCTCGCATACTATCACTATGAAGTTTGAGATCAAATTCTAAACTATCGAACTGATGGTGATGGATACCGCCAAATACTATTGCAGTAGTACTGTCCTCAGGAACGTAGAACATAGCAGTATCTATGGTGATTTTTTCCTCTGAAATGAACAATTCTAAAGGCTCAGCAGCACTTAACTCTGCTCCTACAATAGGCACTACAAAATGACCATCGCGCATTGTAAATACACCGTTCAATGTATATGCTTCCAAAGGACCGTACCACTCTAATCCACCTTGAAGCGTGCCACTAAACTCATCTAACGCACCTTTAAAAAGTGGGTTGAAAGGATTGACGGCAAATTCATCTATGCTGGCCCTCACATCAACTTCATGTGTTGTGACATTATATTCCCCACTAAATGAAAAGGAACTCGATGTACCTTCGCGCAATTGGCCGAAAGCACTTAAACGAGTTAGGTTTTCAAATTCAGCATTCGCTGTGAACAGGCCGTATTCATAATTATTTAAACCAAAATCATTAACCTCTATTTGACCTCCAATAAAAGGTCGAAAGAATGAATCTTTTAACTTTAATTGTGCATTCCATGTTCCAGAAAACAATGCCTCTGGTTTACTGAATAAGTAATTGACAACCTTAGAGTCAAAACCTTCCAGACCGAGCTCAATCTCAGGAGCGTCTGTATCAAAAAGTTGACCGTTAAGGAC
>CAJWZE010000026.1 GCA_913049845.1 uncultured Cryomorphaceae bacterium | reverse complement strand
TATGGCAGATGTACACCTCCCTTGTGAAGATTGTAACGGACACCGATTTAAAGCTGAGATCTTAGAGGTCAAAATCGACGACAAAAGCATTTCGGACATACTCAAATGCACCATTGCGGAGGCTATCGAGTTTTTCACAAGGATTAAGCAAACTAAGATCGCCAATAAGCTGCAGCCATTGCAGGATGTAGGTCTCGGTTATGCAGCTGTTGGTCAAAGCAGTTCCACTTTGAGCGGCGGTGAGGCTCAGCGCGTGAAATTAGCTTATTTCCTCTCAAAAGGTGAGAAGGCTGGAAAAACGTTATTTCTCTTTGACGAGCCTACTACGGGTCTTCATTTCGATGATATAAAAAAGTTACTTATCGCGCTCAACGCTTTGGTAGATATGGGACATACCGTATTAGTGATTGAACACAATCTCGATGTTATTGAGCGTGCTGATTACCTCATTGAGATTGGCCCAAAAGGTGGTGAAGAAGGCGGTGAACTATTGTTTACGGGAGCACCAGCGGACATTGCTTCAATCCAAAACAGTCCTACGGCCCAGTCGATTTCGCGAAAGAAATAGCTTAGTATCATTTGAGACACATTAATAGTTGCGCCAAGGGTGGGAAACGCTCACGTTCAATTTCGTTCATTGACAACAAGATGTTACAAACACAAAACTTATTAAGGAGGTGTCTATATAGCATCTTTGAATAAAGTAGATTAGTTTATTCGTTTCATGAATGGCCCGCTCCACGGACCATTTTATTTTTAGCCAATACCGAATGTTGACTCTTCCAGTGGAACATTAATATCGCTGCACTCACGCTTAAGTTTAAAGAATCTATGGCTCCACCAGACATCGGGATAATAATATTTTGATCAGCTTCGGCAATCCATAATTCAGTCAATCCACCTGCTTCTTCGCCTAAAACAATGGCACACTTTTGAGACCATTGCACATCGAACATCGAGGTAGCATTGTCGTTCAAGTAAGTAACGTTAATGGACATTCCCAAAGCCTTTAAAGCCGGGATTATCTGCTCCGTTGTTGCTGAAATTATAGCCATCTCGAAGAGCGCACCGGTAGCGTTTCGAATAACGTTTGGACTAAAAGGATCGAGCGGAGCATCTGCAAGAACAACCGCATCAACGCCCGCCGCACACGCTGTTCGCAGTGCTGCACCGAGGTTGCCCGGTTTTTCTATACCCTCTAGGACCAATACACATTTGGCTTCTTCCAAAATGTAACGTTGAGCGTTCAACCCTATCTCTGGAACTTTGAATACGGCCACCACACATTCTGTGGTATTTCGGTAGGCAATCTTACCAAAGACCTTCGGCGATGCAAGATAAAATCTTGGGAAAGCCATCCTATTTAACAATACTTCGCTGCCGTCCAGCTGCCAAAGCTCAACAGGTTCCCAGCCGCAGGCTAAGGCACGATTAATATCACGAGACCCTTCAACAATGCATACACCACGTGATTTACGTTCTCTTGATTTAGTGAGTAATTGGACAATGTCCTTTACTTTTGGATTCGCTGTACTCGTTATTACTAAGCTCATAATTATGGCAAAAAAGAATAAACCAAAGAAAATCAATTTAGAGGACTTGAGCGGCTTTGTATTTAGCACAAATCCGGATTTCGATTTCGAGGAAAATAACGAAGTAGAACCTGTAGATACTACTGACCAATTGCTAGAGCTTCACTTTGAAAAAAAAGGCCGAGGTGGTAAGCAAGTAGTAATTATTCGAGGGTTTGAAGGACCTGATCAAGAGCTCGCTGCACTAGGTAAAAAATTAAAGCAAACATGTGGTGTTGGCGGAAGTGTAAAGCATGGAGAAATTATTTTACAGGGTAACGTACGGGATAAAGCACGCTTATTTCTCGAAAAAGAAGGCTTTAGGACGAAGCGAATAGGCGGATAATTCTGTTCAGGCTTGAGCGTAACATCTCTCATTAAAAGTGAGTATTTTCACATATTATTACGTTCAGCCCACATGTGATATTTATGTCTCAAGTGAGACTTTAGGCGATTAGTCGTTCCAGTTATTCTCTTTTCCCTCACGAATAGTTGCTAATGCACGCTCATAAATGGCTTCGTATTGAGGAACAACAGTATCTGTAGAAAATTGGCGGGCACGACGATAGGCATTAGCTTTAAATTTTTCGTGCAATTGCGGATTCTGCAATAAGGATAAACTGTGCTCCGCCATTGTCTCAACATCGCCTATTGTCGCCAAGAACCCGGTTTCACCATGAATATTTACTTCACTAATACCACCTGCATTTGAACTAATGACTGGAACTTTCGCCGCCATTGCTTCGAGTGCTACCAATCCGAAGCTTTCTGTGGAAGACGTTAGCAAGAACAAATCAGACATACAAAGTAACCTGGGTATTTCAGAAGTCTTCCCCAGAAACTTTACCGTCGAATAGATGCCCAAATCCTTGGCTTGCTGTTCGGCCTTTTCGCGCTCCGGTCCTTCACCAATCATCAAAAGGATAGCATCTTCCTTTTGCTGGATACGGTTAAATATTTCTATGATATCAGGTATTCGTTTTACGGGGCGCATATTCGAAATGTGTGAAATGATTTTCTCTCCATTTGGCGCAATCTGAGATTTAATGCAAGGCCCGTCCATATCATAGAGGTTAAGATCAACAAAGTTGGGTACCACTTCAATATCCTTCTTAACGACAAACGAACTCAAAATATCTTTTTTAAGGCTCTGACTAACTGCTGTTACGATATCGCTCTTGTTGATGGAGAATGTTACTGCAGGTTTGTAGGAAGGGTTCTTACCAACCAAAGTGATATCTGTTCCGTGGAGCGTCGTAACCACTGGAATATAGATCCGTTTTTCCAGTAAGATTTTCTTCGCCATATATGCCGCATAAGCATGCGGTATAGCGTAATGCACATGAAGTATATCAATACCCTCATTAAGAACCGTATCCACCATTTTAGAACTCAAAGCGAGCTCATATGGCTGGTACTCAAACAATGGATAATCGTGCACATTGACCTCGTGGTAATAAATATTCGGCTCTAGAATATCTAAACGTACCGGTTGGCTATAGGTAATGAAATGAATTTCATGGCCTTTTTTAGCCATCTGAATGCCAAGTTCAGTTGCGACTACCCCAGAGCCGCCGAATGTGGGGTAACATACAACACCTATCTTCATTAGTTAAAAATACTTTTAATTCAGGGATTCGTAAAGCACTGATTGAATATTTGTCCGGATATCGTGCTTATTCAGTTTCCAATTCTCCATATCTGGATATGTGCGATTGCTCAAAAAGATATAAAGTAGTTCTTCCTCGGGATCCATCCAAACCATAGTACCTGTAAATCCGGTATGACCAAAACTTACACTCGAAGCACAAGTGCAACTGGGACCCGATCCCTCTTCCAGTTGAGGCCTATCAAACCCAAGACCTCGTCGGTTATTATGCTCGCAAAATGCACAGGCAGTAAATTTATCAATAGTCGATTTTTCTAAAAACTTGACGCCTCCATATTCTCCGTCCCAGAGATACATCTGCATCATTTTAGCTAATGAGTTTGAATTTGAAAACAAACCTGCATGTCCAGCCACTCCGCCCATCATAGCTGCGCCCATATCGTGTACACTACCGTGTACGATTGTATTTCGCCAGTACCCATCTTCTTCAGTAGGCACTATTTCTTCCAGTCCAAATCCTTTTTCCAAAGGTTTAAAGGTCATTCGATTAGCACCTAATGGTAAATAAAATGTAGAATTTACCCAAGTATCAAGCGACTCATTATTACGCTTTTCCAACATGCGCTGAAACAAATAATAACCTAAATCTGAATAACGGTACTCGTTGCCCTTAAGCCCAATTTGCCTCAACATGGCGTACATCGTGTCGCAGATTTCTGGGCGTAAATAAAGCTCATTTGTCACTTTGATTGCACCCGGAATATCGGGTGATACGTACCAATACGCCTTGGCGGAATCGGTCTCGATAGTGCGCAGGTAATATGGAATCCAAGCAGGCAGACCACTTTGATGTGCCAACACATCTTCCAACACCAAAGTTCCTTTATCTGAGGTGGCCAATTCTGGCAATTGTTGCCCCACCGTGCTTTTAAGAAGCAACGGCTGTTTCTCATACCAATTCATCACTCCTGGCAAGGTTGCTGTAATCTTAGTGACAGAGGCAAGGTCATACAGGTTCATCCAATCAACAGCCTTTTTTTTACTGTAGCTGTGATACCCAAAGGACTTGTCATAAATTACAGTTCCGCTTCGTGCAACCAAGATCTGTCCTCCTGGCGTTGCTTCTTTTGACATAGCAAAGTCCATAATGGAATCTACCTTTTGCAACCTATCGCCATTTACCCCAACTTCAGAAGGTAAACCATAACCTAAACGCTTTATACACTGGCTCGCTTGGCCGCTGCCTTGGGCACCCCAACCATTTAATTCAACTGGTAGTTTACCCTTTGTCGAACGAGCACCAAAAAGGAATTGCGGCGCCAATTTCTGTGCCTGAGCATTGTTCTCATACATAACCAGAACTTTCGCATTTTCACCTATTTCAGGGAAGGTCAACAAACCATATGGGTTCGCAAAGTGCAAAACATAAAGAGGTTTCCCAGCTGCCTTTAATCCGGAGATCAGTGCTTTTTCACCGGAAGTTAGTTTATACCTGCGCCACGGATTTTTAGGATCTTGATGGAAACTCAAAACGATGGACTCGTGGCTAAGCAAACTTTTTGGAGCGACGTTGGTAAAATGGTCGAATTTAGCGTAGCGATCGAGGTATTCATTGATCACGTTTACTTCGGGATTGGTCCCAATTGCAATGTGAGCAAATGTGCCCTGAACGCTTTCAATAGGAAACGGTGCGCTTCCTTTTTCAAGTAATGTGGCTGCATCGCGAACTAATCGGAAGGTCAACTCGTCGTTAGATTTGGTGGCATCTGGATATGCTGCAGCCAACTCACTACCGAGAGCGCCGTTTTTGGCCCAATACCAGTGTTGCCAACTCGAAGAATTTTCTTTTGCAGATAGGATACGGCGCACCCGAACATCCAGATCTACTTTGCTTAACTTACCACTTTGAAAGGCGGCGATGAGCTGTTTCGAAGCCTTAGGTACATCCATAGCAAAGAGCAGAATGTCATTACCAGCTTTAAATGCTTCGATTTCTAATTGGCCCACGGGAGCAAATTCACTGACCCCTTTCATGTTCAGAGCGTCAGTAAGTACTAAACCGTCGTAGCCCCATTCCTTGCGTAAAATATCATTGATCACCTTCGAACTTAAACTCGTTGGCTTTCCGGAAGGTTCAAGAGAAGGAATGTTCAAATGCGCCACCATAATGGAGGCAATACCGTTTTGAAGGGCCGATTTAAAAGGCATCCACTCGATCGCTTTTAATTCCTCTAGCGTTCTGTCGACGATTGGTAGGGTTTTATGACTATCCGATTGAGTATCACCGTGGCCCGGGAAGTGTTTACCGCTTCCCAATACACCTGCATCTTCCATACCTTTGATTAGTGCCAAACCTCTTTTGCTCACTTGGCGAGCATTTGATCCAAAGGAGCGGGCGCCGATGATCGGGTTCTTAGGATTTATATTAACGTCTAATACGGGTGAAAAGCTCATATTAACGGCAGTTTTATGGCTTTCATAGGCCAATGCTGCGCCCAAATCCTCCACTAACTTCATATCCTGAACTGCGCCAACAGTGAGTGACGTTGGAAACTTGTAGGTACTGTCTAAACGCATAGCTTGGCCCCATTCTGAGTCCTGCCCAACCAATAATGGAATTTTCGAAGCAGCTTGTAAGCGCTGTACCAACCGCTTTTGACGCTCTGGACCACCTTGCATAACAATAACCCCGCCGATGCCATAGTTCTCAACGAGCGACTCTAGGTACATTTGATGCTTCTCGTCTTTATTACTGTACGTAGCGACCATAAACAGTTGACCCACCTTCTCCTGCAAACTCATGGTTTCCAAAAGACTATCCACTCGAACAGCAGCCTCTAACGACTGTGCCTTAAGGGATAATGAAGGTATAATGAGAACTAAAAAAAGGATATATAGATGACGCTTCATAGAGTCGTTAAAATGGCCTGAGGTTATTACCTTTGAGAAAGGAGAAGTTAAGATAATATGGGATTTTTCGAACGTAATCAACCTCGCGGTTTTCAACATCAGGCACGATTTCACGACGAGCGTAAAGAGCGCTTGAAATTATTGGAACGTCCCGAGGGTGAAGACCAAATTCCCTTCAACAACAAAGAGAAGTACAGACAGCGTCTAAGAGATAACTGGGATTTACGCAGGGCTCAAAGTGCTGGAAAGAGCGACGGTTATGCCAAGCGATTGTTGTACAGTCTCGCCTTCCTGCTATTACTCCTCTTTTTTGCTGCTAAATTTCTTTTATGACCGCACTAATTTCCGTTCTTCCAGACCACGTTGCCAATCAGATTGCTGCGGGTGAGGTTGTTCAACGGCCTGCATCTGTGGTAAAAGAGTTGCTGGAAAACAGCATCGATGCTGGGGCAACAAAAATCACTTTAAGCCTTACTGGTGCAGGTAAAACTGCCATTGTTGTTACTGACAACGGAAGCGGTATGAATGCAGCCGATGCCGAACTTTGTTTTCGTCGCCATGCCACCTCGAAGATTTCTTCTACAGAGGACCTGTTCAACCTAAGTACTCGCGGTTTCCGTGGAGAGGCAATGGCGTCTATTGCTGCCGTAGCGCACGTGCAACTCAAGACGAATACGGCGAACAGTGAAATGGGAACCTCGCTTAAGCTAGAGGATGGTAAAATCACCGCTAACCTTCCTTACCCTGGACCGCGAGGAAGTATTGTGGAGGTTCGGAACCTGTTTTACAACGTTCCCGTAAGACGGAAATTTCTCAAGAACGATAGAATAGAATTGAGGCATTGTATAGATGAATTTCATCGTGTCTCCCTGGTGCATTCAAACATTGAGTGGATCCTAAAAAGCGACGAGAAGGTGCTTTTTCATTTAATGCCCGAAAATTCACGTCGCAGAATAAGCGCCATCTTCGGACGGAAATTCGATGAAAAACTGGTCCCGATCAATGAGGATACCAATGTGGTCAAAGTGACTGGATTTGTATTGAAGCCTGAGTTTGCTAAGAAAAAACGTGGCGAGCAGTTCTTCTTCGTCAATGGAAGATTCATCAAATCGCCGTACTTACACAGTGCACTCAGAGAGGCTTTTGAAGAGGTGCTTAGCGCAGAACACCATCCAGGTTACTTTCTGTTTCTAGAAGTGGATCCGAACGGGCTTGATGTAAATATTCATCCTACAAAAACAGAGGTCAAATTTGAGGACGAACGCGCCATTTATGCCGTATTGCGCAGCGCAGCGCGTCATGCTATAGGACAGTTTAATGTGGCCCCTGCCATTGACTTTAATTCTGAGGTCAGCTTTTCTGTACCGCCGATGCCTAAGGGACATATACCGCCTCAGCCAAAAATTCGTGTAAATCCGAATTTCAATCCTTTTGAACCTGACAATGGTATCAGCCGACCACAGCTTCGAACACCGGACGAACAGTACGAGAGAATAAAAACAGAGAAAATGCTCAACACCAACCCTGAGCTTGAGGTGCCCGCATTGAGTAATTCCGTAGAGCAGTTTTGGTCCGAAGAAGACCAGATTAATCTCAGCGAACAAATACCAAAAGTATTGGCCTGGGGAAAATTTATGGTCACAGTGCTGGGAAGCAAGCTTTTACTCATCGATACCAAGCAGGCTCAGATACGTGTGCAGTTCGACCAAATTTGGTCGAAGCTTCAAGGAGCCAGCGTAGCCTCTCAACAACTACTATTTCCTGCCACTATGCAAATTACCCCTGCCGATGCGCTCTTGCTGGAGGAATATGCAAGTGCCTTTACCGTTACAGGGTTTGACTGGAACTTAAGTGCAGATCGAAGCAGTGTGGAAATTGTTGGTGCACCTGTCGTATTGTCAGCCGAAGAGGCACTTGGCGCAATGGAACGATTTATGGACGAACTCAGCAACATGGGAGATTTAAGTGAATCCAAAATATTGAAAGTATTGGCTCTAGAATTGGCCACAAAATCCGCAAAAAGCACGGTGAACATAGAAGCTTTGGAAGCTCTTAAACAACAGTTGTTTAGCAGTACCAATCCACGCATAGGGCCGAACGGTAAAAAAATAATCACTGAACTCCAACAAGATGATCTTGTTTAAAAGATATGATCGCACAGCAACGCTTTAGCCTGATGCCCACAGTAGTAAAGAATCTACTCATTATCAATGGCTTATTCTTCATGGGGATGATCAGCTTCCGCTCCACATTCGGAGTGGACATAACTCAGTGGTTGGGCCTTTATTATCCAGCCAGCGAAAGTTTCATTCCCTCTCAACTTGTAACGCACATGTTTATGCATGGAAACATTGGACACATTGCTTCCAATATGATTATGCTCTGGTTCTTGGGCAGTGCCATGGAGAATTATTGGGGATCGCAAAGATTCTTGATCTATTACATGCTTACGGGGTTGGGTGCAAGTACTTTGCAGATCGCCGTAAATGCTTACGAATATTATACATTAGCTGCGAGCGTGAGCCCCGAAAACCTTCTAGTGGTGGTCACCGAGGGTGCCGATCTCATTGAGAGAGGGTATAACTATACCAGCAGCACGATGGGTGCGCTCAATAGACTACTCAACACCCCAATGGTCGGGGCATCAGGCGCTGTATTTGGGGTACTTCTTGCCTTTGGTATGACCTTCCCGAACCAAGTAATTTACCTGAATTTCTTCTTCCCTATCAAGGCCAAATATTTCGTTATTGGCTATGGGTTGCTCGAACTCTACAATGGTTTTGCAACGAGCAATAGCGGCATTGCGCATTTTGCCCATCTCGGCGGTATGTTGTTTGGATTTTTGTTAATACGCAGGTGGCGTAAAACGAGGTACCTTTAAGCAACCACTTTACCAGTATTCATGAGCAGTTTATTTGAAAGAGCGAAATACGATGCCTTCAAGGGAGATTACTTGACGCGTTTGCTTTACCTTAATATTTCGGTATTTCTATTATTCGCATTGACCAATGCCTTTACCAGCCTGTTTACTGGAAACTTTGGTTTGATCCCAAACCTTGCCGACGATTTACTTGCACTTCCTTCAGATCCGTTGAGGCTACTGCTTCGACCATGGACCATTTTGACGTACATGTTTACCCACTTTGGCTTCCGTCACATTCTCTTTAATATGATCGTTCTTTACTTCTCAGGGAAAATCCTGATGGAATACCTCGGTGAAAAGAGAATGCTCGCCCTATACATCTACGGCGGGATTGGTGGTGGTCTTTTGTACATCATACTCTACAACCTTAGCCCAATACTTGGTCAAGGTTCTATGGTGGGTGCTAGTGCAGGATGTATTGCTGTATTGGTAGCCGGAGCCTTGTACATGCCACAAATGCCTGTAAGATTGTGGGGCATATTCGAAATCAAATATTGGATGCTTGCAGCGGGTATCGTAACACTTGATGTATTAAATCTGACAGGATCAAATGCTGGTGGTCATATTGCGCACCTAGGCGGTGCCATTGTAGCCTTTTTCTTCATACGCAGTATGCGCCAGGGCCACGAATGGAACGTGTATCTCTTCCAGATTATTGATGCGGTGCGAAATATGCTCTTCCGTCCAAAGTCAAAAAAGAAGCGCCGCGGATTCAGTTTTGGTGAAAGCAGCTATGTCAAATATGAGGAAGTGAAAAAGCCAAAGTCTTCCTCCGTAAAATCGACGCAGGATACCGCCAAGATGGATACTATTCTGGATAAAATAAAGGATAAAGGCTACGACAGCTTGTCCAAGGAAGAAAAGGCCTACTTGTTCAAGATCTCCAACGAAGAGTGAAAAAACGCCGTTTCATACTCACCTGGACCAACCGACTCCTCTTATTAATTACTGCTGCGAGTGGATTAGGCTCCTTATTGCCTGCCAATGTTTTCGCCGGTGCGAGTTTGATGTCCTTGATATTTCCGACGTTGATTCTTCCGCATCTCATTTTGCTTGTAGTAACAATTCGTGTATCTGCTAAGAGAGTATTGCCCAATTTGATTGGAATCTCCTTGACGCTCTTACCTGCCCTTGCCCAATTTCCATATGCTCAACCCATCACCCCGCCGCATGATACCGTTCGTATCGCCACCTACAACGTGCGGGCCTTTTACCAAGGATTAGATGCGCCGGAAAGAATGTGTGCATGGGCCGCAAAGGAAAATATCGACGTGCTCTGTTTGCAAGAGGTGCGTCGACCAGGACACAAACCGCTCGAAAAGTCATTTAATTATGTGGCTTTTGCTCCAAAAATCAGTAGATACAGCGTTGGGATTTTCTCAAAATACCCCATCATTAACAATGAACCCTTGACGTTTTCTTATGTGAATCAGGGCAAGAGATACCCAACGCGCAGTGCAGGACTGGCTGATATAGTACTTCCATGGGATACCGTGCGCTTCATCAATGTTCACCTCAACTCAACAGGCCTACAGGACGGTGATATAGAAGTTGCCCCGAATACGGAAGAATTGCTCGAACGCGGAAAAGAAATTGCTAAAAAATTAGCAGGTTCCGACCGTACACGAGGACTTCAAAGTAAATCTATCCTAGAGTGGATTGAAGAAAGTCCGTATCCCGTAGTGCTCTGCGGAGACTTCAACAGTGTTCCAGCAGGAAATCTCTACGCGAGGCTCCTTTTAAAACTTGAAGACCCTTACATCTTTAAGGGCTATGGTAAGATGGGGAGTTTTGAACCGCTAAGGCGCCGATGTTTACCTATTCGGATAGATTGGACATTACATTCAGAGGGCCTTGAGAGCTACGACCAACACATAGATCATATTAACCTTAGTGACCATTACCCTCTTATCACAACAATAGGACCACCTGCACTCGAGGAGCAAGAACCTATTTCTTCGGAAGAATAACCTCGTTCAACAATAAAGCGTTTAGTGCATTGGTCTTTAAGCCTCGCATACCTTTAGGATACACGCGAAATACCTCATCGTAATACAAAGGAACACAGGCGGCATCCTGCATTAGCAACGCATCAGCCTTACGCGCCAGATCTAACTTTACGGAATCAATAGTAGTAGTGACCAATTGCTCATATAAAAGATCATATTCCTGGTTTGTATACCGGGAATAATTCGGTCCTGAAGGCGCTTTCATCATTGAAGCGAAAAGTAATACATAATTCTCCGGATCAGGATAATCGGCTATCCAGGACGCGCGGAAAAAGTCCAATGTTCCAGCGCTCTTCTGACCGCGCAGCGTCGCCGAAGGCACAATATCGACGGCAATAGACCAACCTAATTGGCCCAAAGAGCCTTGTATAAACTCACATATATCTCTATAATTCGCAACAGTCGTCAAGGTCAATTTTGGCAATTCATCGAAAGATTCGAGCAGGACTTTCACACTATCTGGCTGATATCCTATACCTATACCCTCGTAATAACCTGGAAGTCCGTAAGGAATGATTCCTCCACTAGCTGGACGACCAATACCACTTCTAAGTAATTGCATCATCTGTGCACGATCTATGCCTGCATTAATGGCCCAACGCAATTCGTAAGGAATTTCCGACTCGGCATTGAACAAGAGAAATTCAGTGTTTAGAAAGGGACTACGTTCCAATATGTGATTCACACCGTAGCGCTCTTGCATCCCTCCATCCGCTGTAAGAAGATCATCCTTGAAACTGGGATCGATATTGGGTAGCAAATCAAACGAACCTACGAGGTATTCTAGGAAAGCACTCTGTTGATCCGGTAAGAAGGAAACACTCACCCCGTCTAGATAGGGCAAGGATTGCCCCTCATCGTTTCGACGCCAATACTTATCATTCTTTTGAAGAATAAGCTTTTCACCAAAATACCATTTGTGAAATTTGAAAGGACCACTACCCCCAGCCTCTGTAGACAATTTACCGGCTTCAGCGGCAACAGAGTCTACCACAGCGCAATACGGCATTGTGAGTAACGAAGGGAAAGCCGCAAAAGGCTGGACCAATTCTATCTGGAGTAAGGAGTCGTTAGTAGCAACAATACCTTTTACACGCTCAAGAACCCACGCGCCGGGAGAAGCAACAGCAGGGTCTACCAAACGGTCAAAAGAATATTTTACATCTGAAGCGGTGATACGACGACCTGAATGAAAATAGGCCTCGCGGATGACAATGGAATATATTGAGCCGTCAACATCATAATTCTTGGCTAGCGCAGGCATAACTTCATTATGCTCATTCAAGGTGAATAGTCCTTCATATAGCTGTCCAACAGCCCAAATGATACTCTTATCTCTAGCAAAGGCTGGATCCAATGTTGATATACCCGCTGGCTCATTGTAGCGAAAAACCATCTTATCACTATGATCTTCTCGTCCACAGCTTGATAATAGCAACTGAACAACTACAAAAAAGCCCCCAATTAAGGAGGCTTTTATGATGCTATGACCCTTATTAAGCGTCAATGTTTGCGTATTTCGCGTTGCGCTCGATAAAAGCTCTACGCGGTGGTACATCATCGCCCATTAGCATCGAGAAGACACGGTCGGCTTCAGCACTATCGTCAATAGTCACTTGCTTCAAGATGCGTTCATCAGGATTCATTGTAGTTTCCCACAATTGTTCTGCGTTCATCTCTCCAAGACCCTTGTAACGCTGAATACCAACGCCTTGACCATTTTCACCCCCAAATTCAAGCTGAAGTGCGTCGCGTTGGTCATCGTTCCATGCGTACGAGCTTTTCGAACCTTTCTTCACTAAATAAAGTGGTGGATTGGCAATGTATACGTAACCTAATTCTACCAACTCACGCATGTAACGGAAGAAGAAAGTCAAAATCAATGTTGAAATGTGGCTTCCATCGACATCGGCATCTGTCATGATGACTATTTTGTGATAACGCAGTTTAGCCAAGTTCAAAGCTCTCTCATCATCCTCAGTGCCTACACTTACGCCTAGGGCTGTATACATATTCTTGATTTCCTCATTTTCAAAAACCTTATGAGAAATAGCCTTCTCAACGTTGAGTATTTTACCACGAAGAGGCAGAATGGCTTGGAAATTACGGTCGCGACCTTGCTTTGCTGTACCCCCTGCAGAATCGCCCTCCACAAGGAAAATCTCACATACTTCAGGATCTGTTTCAGAACAATCGCTCAACTTCCCAGGAAGTCCCATTGAGGACATTGTGCCTTTTCGCTGAACCATCTCACGCGCTTTTTTTGCTGCTATGCGTGCGCGAGCTGCTAAAAGTACTTTCTGAACGATAATTTTAGCTTCGTTAGGGTGTTCTTCCAAAAAATTGGTCAACATTTCCCCAACGAGCTTATCTACAGCACCACTTACTTCTTTATTACCTAGTTTAGTTTTCGTCTGACCTTCGAACTGAGGCTCCATAACTTTCACAGAGATGACAGCCGTCAAACCTTCACGGAAGTCATCACCACTCACCTCTACCTTCTCCTTGGCAAGAAGACCACTTTCGTCGGCGTATTTTTTTAAGGTACGTGTCAAAGCTCTACGGAATCCAGCAAGGTGGGTACCACCTTCGTGCGTATTTATATTGTTTACGTAAGAGTGAATGTTTTCGTTGTAGGACGTGTTGTAGTGCATTGCGACCTCAACGGGAATACCATCGCGCTCACCTTCCATACACATCACTTGAGGCATAATTATTTCGCGATTGGCATCGATGTATTTTACAAAGCCTGCAAGACCGTCCTCAGAGTGAAAGCGCTCTCCGATAAATTCACCTTTCTCGTCCTTCTCTCGCAGATCGGTCAAAGTAATGGTAATTCCCTTATTCAAAAACGCCAGCTCTCGCATTCGCTTTGCTAGAATTTCGTAATGGTAGACCAACTCCTCGAAGATTTCACTATCTGGTCTAAAAGTCACGATAGTTCCACGGTAGTTTGTAGTGCCTATTTCGCGTGTGGCATACTTCGCTATTCCCCGAGAGAATTCTACTTCGTACTTCTTACCATTGCGGTGAACCTCTGTATGCAGCATAATAGAGAGTGCGTTCACACAACTAACACCTACGCCGTGCAAACCGCCGGAAACCTTGTAAGAATCTTTATCGAATTTTCCACCTGCGTGAAGAACTGTCATTACTACCTCAAGAGTTGAACGACCGTCCTTCGGGTGCATATCGGTTGGTATACCACGACCGTCATCTTTGACCGTGATACTGTTATCTTCGTTGATTGTAACGTAGATATCAGAGGCATAGCCAGCAAGTGCTTCGTCAATCGAATTATCTACTACTTCATATACCAAATGATGGAGGCCTTTTACACCCACATCACCAATGTACATAGCCGGACGTTTTCTTACGGCTTCTAGTCCTTCAAGTATTTGAATGGAGCCTCCATCATAGTTGTTTTGCTCTTCGCTCATAACGGTTCAGTATTGTGCTTTTTTGCTATCTAAACAAAGATAACTTTCTAGGGTCCAATTCTACCCTTTTATGACCTTTCAGCGGGGTGCACTTACCAACATTGTTATTAACATTATCGGGGGTTACAGCGAAAATAAGCTGCCGTCTTTGAAATTAAAATTGGTAGTTTACTATGAACATTCCACGGGTGCCTCTAACACCGTATCCTTGCCACATCATATACCTCTGATTCAATAAATTATATCCCCGTAAACTAAAGCTGAGATTTTCGTTAATTTTATAGTCCATACGCGCACTTAAATCGATGTAATTTTCCAACGGATATAATGTATAATCCGGATTATTATAACGACCACCTACATAGCGTAGATTCGCCCCAATAGAGAGCTCGTTTATATTATAATCAAGCATCGCTCCGAGTACTCGTCCTTCTTGACCTAAAAATACATCGCCAGAATAGTTATTTAGTTCGGCATAGGTCGAAGCTATAAAATACTTCAAGGGAAGGTTCAACTCCCCGCGAACAGCTGTCCTAACTACATTTTCAGCATATGCCACGTGCAGTGCTGCAATCTGCTGACCGTTGACTTCACTGAGCATCAAAAGTGAATCACGCTGGAACATCAAAGCGTCATTTATAGTTGTGAGCGTTCCTTCTAATCGGTACTGCAGCTTGCCAGCCAAAGCCCCCTGCATACCCACATACCCTTTATTAGATCCAGAGAGACGGTATTCTTGATCCATCGAAAGGAAGGGGACCTCAGCAATCAAACTCTCTAAGGTGTTCTGCTTGGCTGTACCGTCCCAACCTCCGTATATAGCCAGTGTGCGTCTCAGTAGTTCTGCCTGCAGGTTCACCTTCGGATACACGTAATATTCAAAGCGATTATCGCTTAAGCCTGTGGTTTGTGTTCCAGTGAAATTCAAACCAAACTCATAACTCAAAATACCCTTTTGACCACTGGTGGAAGGGGCTATTGTAAAGTTGTGGTACACACCTGCCAAAGAATCGGCCCAAGAGTTTACACTGATAAACTGGTACCCAATATCAAGGCTAATATCCTGCTCGTCCGCATAAATTTCAAAGCGGTGCTGTGTCTTGGCCAAATGTTCGTTCGCAGCTATATCGGCAGCTGTATACTTGTAAGACACGCCTCCACTACGGTAAGCAAATCTCACCTTGCTCGTTGGATTGGTCGTTCGCAACCATTGCTGCGACAACCCGAACTGCTGTTGCCAAGCCCCTGGTGTACTATCCAACACCACCGTCAACGGTGTCAAAGACCCGTAATAACTAATATAATCAGCCTTAAGCAAGGCCTGCGTTTTAAAATTATAGCTCTTTGTGGCACGTTGAAAATCTGCCCATACTTCATTCTCGTACTGTGGTTGGCGCAGATAATCTACATCGCTCACACCGCTCAACCCACCTTGATGAAGGGCATGTACCCCCCAAACATTTTTCTTGCTGCGTGGCGAGCTCAGAATGAAACTGGCGTAAGAACTAGCATAGTTACCAACACCTACGCTAACGCTCTGTGTAGGTAGCTTTGGCAGCTTAACTCTACCCAGACGAATTGCAGGTATCGCCTCTGGGGCGAAATCCAAGGACATCGCCTTCGGGTTGATGCGAACGCTCACAGGCAGTTTTTCTGAGGTGGTGTCCGAGAACGAAGGCTGCTCACTAATCTTTTGGGCACTTCGCACCTGCGCTTGGTACTCTTCTACAACACGAATCTCAACGCTTTTCACCTCATCACCTGCACCGATTTCCTCTTGGGCCAACGTGGTGGTATCCACGCCGAACAAAATTACTGCGGTAGCGACTATTCTACATTGGAATTTCATCTTCATCATTCCTTATTCTTCTAATTCTTCAATAGATTCCAATTCGAAATCTTCCATACTCAAGCTGTCTACACCGATAGTGTTGAGCTCCTCCCTTTCTCTCTGCAAGGCCAATTCGGATTTATAGGCACTCGCCTGTGCGCCATAATCCCCAAAATCCGCATTATCAATCACGAAATCCAACGTATAATTCGCTTGGAAGTCATCGCGTAGTCCCGCGTAATTTTTCGCCATCAAAATGAGAGAGTTCCAACGCCATTTTGGATATGTTGGTAGGTTCTCAATCATCCAGAACAGCAAATCATTCGATTCATCATATTTACCGATAACAAAGTCAAACTCTGCCAGATAATAGGTAGCTTCAGCTTGCGCCTCTCCCTTTATCTGCACTTTAACCTGTGTGTAGTACAATTTTGCATTTGCACTATCCTTCAGCTCATACGCGCTGCGTGCAGCATTGAGCAAAGCCTCGATCTTCCAATCGGTTGGTAAGGCCTCATCCTGTAATAAACTCTCTGCATATTGCATTACCACTGGCACCTTCTCCAACGACTTCGCACAGCGCATCAGCCCTACTCGCGCACGACGTCCTTCATCAGCATTACCCACAAGTCCGAGTACCTGCTCGAAGTAATAAAAGGCCTGCTCGAAGTTTTGCTTTGCATAATACAGTGAGGCGAGACGTTCTACCGTCTGTTTACGGAAACTAAGCTCGCCAGAGGCCGCCACGAATTCATAAGCCATTTGTGCTAAAGAGTCTTGGCCTTTACTAAATGCACATTCCGCGAGGTAATAATTCGCTGGAACTCTAAAGATTCCATCCGGGAACTTATTCAAGTAATCTGTCATACCCTTCAACGTTCCTTGACAATCGCCAAAGCTGTAACGGTCGTAAGCACCGTTGTATAAGGTAGAATCTAGTTGACCCTGACCTATATCGGTGCCTGTTAAGGTTTGAATCCAGTCCACATAACCAGTGAGTTGATCCAATTCAGCAAACTGAATCTTCGCTAACCCAAGCGCCTCTCTACTCTCAGCAGTATTCGGAAAATCCTCAACAACACTCTTAAACTGGTTCAATGCATTTTTGCCTTTACCCTGGCTTCTATAAATCAACCCTAATGCGATGTGGGCGTTTTTAATAAATCGAGACTTGGGGTAATCTTGGATAAATGCAGTAAAAATGTTCTCTGCCTGGTTCTCCTTACCCATTTTCATATACGTTTCTCCCAACTCGAAATAGGCATCAGTTGCATACACAGAGTTTGGATACTGCTTTACTAATTTTTCTAAACTAACTGCTTTACGCTGATCCTCATCCACAAGGCCATAGCACAGGCTCTGTTGGAACATTGCATAATCTGAATCCGGTACGCTACGGCCCAAATACATCTGGTAATAGTTGATCGCATTGTTGTATTGGCTGGTCATGAAGTAGGAATCTGCCAAGCGTAATTCAGCATCATTGGCAAGTTTTGTATCCGTCCCTTGCTTGTTTAAGTACAATCTAAAAGTCGTAGCCG
>CAJWZE010000025.1 GCA_913049845.1 uncultured Cryomorphaceae bacterium | reverse complement strand
TTCGATAGAATCATTTATGTCGATCTGCCGGAGCTCAAAGAGCGCGAGGCAATTTTCGGTGTGCACTTGAAAGGAATCAAAACAAATGATTCTGTGGATGTTGCATTACTTTCAAAGCAGACACCTGGTTTCTCAGGGGCAGATATTGCCAATGTATGTAATGAAGCTGCACTAATCGCAGCACGCAAGAACAAAGACTTCGTAGACAAGCAAGACTTCAATGACGCCATTGACCGTATCGTAGGAGGCTTGGAAAAGAAAAACAAGATTATAACACCGCAGGAAAAGAAAGTCATTGCCTACCATGAAGCAGGTCATGCTGCAATAAGCTGGCTACTTGAACATGCTGCACCTTTAGTAAAAGTGACTATTGTTCCACGAGGGCGATCACTAGGCGCTGCATGGTACCTCCCTGAGGAGCGTCAAATAACCACGGCTGAACAGATGCAAGACGAAATGTGCGCGACTATGGGCGGACGAGCCGCAGAAAAGGTAGTTTTTGATAAAATCTCTACCGGTGCACTAAGCGATTTAGAAAAAGTAACCAAACAAGCGAGAGCCATGGTCACCATCTATGGTCTGAACGAGAAACTCGGTAACATAACTTACTACGACAGTCAAGGTCAAAATGAATATGCAATGGATAAACCATACTCTCAGGAGACGGCGGTAATCATTGACGCTGAGATTTCTAAAATAATCGAAGCTGAATATGATCGTGCTATTGGGATTCTCTCAAACAACAGAGAAAAGCTTGACGCTCTGGCTAATCTTCTTCTAGAAAAAGAAGTCATCTTCAAGGAGAATGTTGAAGAAATCTTTGGTAAGCGTCAATGGGACAAGGAAGAAACTGAGTATACTGCTGCAGAATTAGTTCAACCGACAGAATCGGCTGAAGTTGCTGAGGCGACTGAGTCTACAGAAGTTCGAGCTTCTGAAGAAGAACCAAAAGAGGCCGAGTAATCGGATAGATATTTGAAATAACCCACCGCCGCTCGGTTGGGTTATTTGTTAATAGCAACCATAAAAAAGACTTCGGTGCTTTGGTGATGCTTTGCTACCTTTGAGCAACACTCAAAACACATGTCAAGGAAAGGTTTCTTTTCAAAATTAGTTTCTTCTCTAAAGAATTCTGAATCTGCAGAACAGCCTGCAGAAGGGAAATTTGCCCCTGAAGAAAAATTACCGCTTGACGAAAGGTTTGTTTCTCAGTTTCATGAGGGCGGTGGTCACTTCATCTATTGCGCCAATGAGGGCGATGCGATTGCAGGCCTACAACAATACGCTGTTGAACACAGCTGGCCAGGCCTCTACATTAGTGATGAAGGATTGCGAAGCTTCCAAAACAAGCTAGGAATAGAAATTACCTTTAATAACGACGGGCAAATGCCTGCAGTGGTTAGTGGTTGCGAGGCCCTAATTGCTTTTAATGGAGGTATTATGGTGCACAACCATCATACTGGAGGAAGAAAACTATCGGATTTACCAGAACACCATGTCATCATAGCCCACACTTCACAGATTGTCGCCAATCTTCGCGATGGCATGACCTCCATTAACCTTAAGTACCGAGACAAACGCCCAGGAAACATAGCAGTGATTCGTGCACCCTTGGACCAAAACGTTCAAATGGCTTCTGCGGATCCTAACAAGGATAGAAAAGTATTCTTAGTTCTAATCGAAGACGAAGTATAATATGGGTAAACGTGCGCTTTGGGGAGCAGTCTATGCCGGTGTTTTGATTAGTATATTTGGTTTTACTTCATTCGGACCTATTGCATTGGCCTTAGTAGTACTACTCTTGTTAAATGAATTGGCCACCATACAAACGATGGAAAGCAGGTTTCCATTGCTAGTTTTGGCATTTATTTTCCTAAGTCTAGGTACATCTATTGGATATGGCGGTCCCAGAGAACTTTTAGCCTCGAGTATTCTTTTGTCCATATTTCTCTCTTTCACCCTACTAAGAGCAAAACAACCTGCAGTCGAGATAAGACGAAGTCTATTCACAATTTCCTATGTCTGGATACCGGTAGTTTACACCGTTCAAAGTGCTGCCAAGCTACCGTTGATTACACTGTTCATTTTTGTGATGATATGGTCTTCAGACAGTATGGCCTATATCTTCGGTCATTTTTATGGTAAGCGTCCATTAGCGCCCACATTGAGCCCTAAGAAAACCATCGAAGGGATGGTCGGAGGAATCATAGGCACTCTTTTTGTTGGGGTTATTGCTAACCAATATTGGGGTCTCATGCCTATGCATATTGCAGCTTCACTTGCCTTAAGTGTTAGCATCACTGCACCCTTGGGTGATCTAGTTGCATCAGCTATTAAAAGAGAAGCGGGTGTTAAGAATTCAGGAGTATTTTTACCAGGTCATGGCGGAGCACTCGACCGTCTAGACAGCTTTATCACCGCCGCACCTATTGCACTTATTATATATCAGTATTTATCATGATAATTCACAAGGAAGGAAAAGGAACTTTAGGACTAGTTTTCATTGTCTTATTTGCAGTAAATGCACTTGTTCAATGGGCCACTGAAAACTTAATTGCTCAAGGGATTGCTTTAACAGTAAGCGTTATACTCTATGTAATTGTTTTACAGTTTTTCCGCAACCCTAGGCGTACGGTACAAGTAAACCCTAATGGACTTATATGTCCTGCCGACGGTAAGGTTGTAACCATCGAAGAGGTATATGAGGAAGAGGTGCTTCAAGCAAAATGTGTCCAAATATCCATTTTCATGTCGCCCTTGAACGTACATGTAAACAGGTACCCACTGGGCGGTAAAGTTATTTCAGCTGTACACCACAAAGGAAAATTCCTTGTAGCATGGCACCCTAAGAGTTCTACATTGAATGAACGCACTACTATAGCTGTGGAAAATAAGATTTGGGGAACTGTTGTCTTTAGGCAAATTGCAGGTGCTGTAGCACGTCGTATAGTGATGTACGCGAAGCCAGGTGATATGGCTGCACAAGGTTCAGAATTTGGCTTTATTAAATTCGGATCGCGCGTAGACATTTTCTTGACGCTTGATAGTAAAATACTAGTTAAAGAAGGCGATATAGTGAAAGGTGCGAAAACCGTTCTCGCCGAGCACTCGTAACTACTTTTGAAGTGCTGCTACCCAGCCTAAGACTCGATGAAACTGTTCTTCCCGCGTCATTGAGCTGTTGTCTAAAGTTAGGGCATCTTCCGCAGCAATGAGTGGTGAATCTACTCGTTCCATATCGGCCTTGTCTCTACTCATTAGGTTTTCCAGAACATCTTCTATGAAATGTACTTGACCCTTAGCATCCAACTCTGCCTTTCGTCTACTAGCACGTACTTCGTCTGAGGCCGTCATAAAAATCTTTAATTCAGCGTTGGGAAAAACGACTGTACCAATATCACGACCGTCCATTACCACACCACCGTTTTCTCCCATGGCTTGTTGCAGCGACACGAGATGTCGACGAACCGGAACGAGTTTAGCAACATGACTTACCACATTGCTTACACGCATGGAGCGAATCTCTTCCTCAACGACTTCTCCATTTAAAAGCGTGGTATTTGTACCCATTTGGTCCAATTCAAAATCGATTACCAAAGTTTCTAAATGCGCATTGATTTTCGAAGCCTGTACTCCGTCTTCTTTACTCACCCAACCGTTCCTGAGCGCATTTAACGCAACAGCACGATACATAGCGCCGCTGTCAACATATACATAGCCCAAAGCCTTCGCCAATTGCTTAGCAAGCGTACTCTTGCCCGTAGAGCTATGACCGTCGATGGCTATAGTAAGTGGTTTCATAGACCGTTACAGGTTCATAATTGGATACCTAAAGATAGGGTATTCATGCGCCCCGCGACGCTTCTTAGCTCATTTGCATAGATCAAATTGAACTTATCTAAATACACACCTGCGCCTAGAGTAAAACCTCCAGAGGTACGTCTAGTAGGCAATGCCATTTCGTATTGGCGTCTGAAGCTATAGCCCATCATCAGATGCATTCTGTGGGTGGGTATAAATTCAATAGAGCCACTTAAATGACGTAATACCAAGTTCAAATACGATTGCGGGTTTAGGTTTTCTTCGCCGGTGATAGGATCAATCATAATATTATTAGGATCATCGTAACCCAAATTAGGGCGTTGAATCTGGTCAATTACAAAAGTCCAGCGGAAAGGTGCATACTTCAATTTATCCCCAATAGCGACAAGCAAATTCAAGGGCATAGGTTCTCTTTGATCAGCAAAGGTGGTGAGTTGCATACCGATATTTTTTGCAATAATCACAATGTCCGGTGAATTTTGATAACGCCTCATGGCCACAAAATCCGAGGCTATCGCCCAACTTTGATAACTTTCATAGGTGCCTGAAACCAATTTAAAATTGGTACCGAATTCCCATTCTTGATAACCAAATAATGAAGTACCCACGGACATTGATAAATCACCAGCAGTAAAGATTCCCAGGGAATTCCCCCAAGTATCCGTAGCATTGAATTCTCCGTAACTGATGTTTTGCACCCCCAACATAAATGCGTGCCCAAAAGCCTTGTAACCAAATGACGACTGAGCAAGCTGTATTCCCTCACCCAATGAGCCGTAGCTGATTTCTAAATTATACAGGGTGCTGTCATTGAGCAATAGTGGATTCTGCAGTGCATAGGCCCCCTCAGCTGCTGGATTCAAGTACGCAGTATTCGCTAGTGCAGAGCTTCCCGCAAAAATACTTCTATCTAAAAAGGAGAATAAAGAAGACCCTCCACTTTGAGCAACGAGCGATAGTGGAAAAGAAAATGCTATGAGTATTCTGTAGTTCAACCCTTCTTTTTTGCTGGATCAAGCTCCTTAGCGCCTTTGACTTTTTGGTCTAATATAGCCAATTCTAAGACCTCAGACATCTCATTTACATAATGAAAGGTCATTCGTTTCAAATAGTGCGCCTCAATCTCTTCAATGTCCTTACGGTTCTTATCGCAAAGTAAAATATTGGTGATTTTGGCGCGCTTCGCAGCAAGAATTTTCTCTTTGATACCTCCAACTGGCAGTACCTTTCCACGAAGGGTAATCTCCCCCGTCATTGCAAGTTTCGGCGCCACTTTCTTTTGGGTAAATAGCGACGTCAATGCAGTAAGTATTGTAACCCCAGCGCTCGGACCGTCCTTAGGGATTGCGCCTTGAGGAACATGAATATTGATGTCGTAAGATTTAAACAATCGCGAATCTATTCCTAGTTGCTCAGCATTGGATTTTATGTAGGCAAGTGCGATGGTCGCACTTTCTTTCATAACCTCTCCAAGATTTCCAGTAATGATGACCTTTCCATTGCCTTTAGCCAATGAACTTTCAATAAACAAAATATCACCCCCCACTGGTGTCCATGCCAATCCAGTAACCACACCAGCATGTGTATTCCCTTCATAGATATCACGCTCACGAGAAGGTCCTAAAATTTTCTCTAGACTCTCTTTTGATATGCTTGGCACAGCCTCATTGCCTATGGCAAAATCTTTCGCCGTTGAACGAATAAGCTTAGCTACTTTCTTATCAAGGTTTCTTACGCCACTCTCACGCGTGTATCCTTCTACTAAACATTTCAGGATAGGTTTTGTGATAGAGAAGTGTTCCTTGCTTAAACCGTGGTTATCTAATTGTTTTGGAACAAGATGCTGACGCGCAATTTCCACTTTTTCCTCAATGGTATAGCCCGTTACATCGATAATTTCCATTCGATCTAATAACGCGGGCTGAATGGCACCAAGATTATTGGCTGTTGCTATGAAGAATACCTTACTCAGGTCGTAGCCCATCTCAAGGTAATTATCATAAAAACTATTATTTTGCTCAGGATCCAGTACCTCTAGCATAGACGAGGATGGATCTCCTCCAGCACCGAAACTAAGCTTATCGATTTCATCGAGAATAAATACCGGATCATTGGACCCTGCCTTCTTAATATTCTGCAGGATACGTCCTGGCATCGCTCCTATGTACGTTTTACGGTGTCCGCGGATTTCTGCCTCATCACGTAAGCCTCCTAGCGACATACGAACGTACGGTCTCCCTAGAGCCTCAGCGATACTCTTCCCTAGAGACGTCTTTCCAACTCCGGGAGGACCCGCAAGACAGATTATGGGGCTCTTCATATCTCCTTTAAGCTTCAACACTGCTAGATGCTCAAGGATGCGCTCCTTCACCTTCTCTAGGCCATAATGGTCTTTATCTAAAACCACCGTAGCCGCTTTTAAATCTATATCAGAGGACCCCTTTGATTCAAAGGGTAAATCCAATATAAATTCGAGGTAATTGCGCTGAATGGCAAATTCTGGCATCTGAGGATTTAAGCGCTGTAACTTCCTTATTTCCTTGTCAAAACGTTCTGCAATGTCATCATACCAAGTCTTAGTTTTAGCACGTTGACGCAACTCCTCAATATCTGTTTCACTAGAATTTCCCCCAAGTTCCTCTTGGATGGTCTTCATCTGTTGATGAAGAAAGTACTCGCGTTGTTGTTGATCAAATTCGTGCTTAACCTTGTCCTGAATTTCATTTTTAACCTCAAGCATCTTGAGCTCTAAGTTTAAACCTTCCAACACCTTTGAGGCGCGCTGTTTCAATTCGTCTAGCTCTAGTACCTCTTGCTTCTTATCAAGAGTCATACTGCTGTTTGACGAAATGAAGTTCAATAAAAATGTGTTGCTTTTGATATTGTCCAAAGCAGTTTGTGCTTCCGTTGGAATATGCGGACTGTCCTGAATTAATTGGGCTGCCACATCCTTAATGCTCTCCATTAAAATGTTGAACTCAACATCATCCTCCGCAGGCACAAACTCAGGCAAGAATTCAATCTTAGCTCTATTGTATGGTTCTGTCTGCGTCCATTCAAGGACTCTAAAACGCTTCTTGCCCTGAATAATAATGGTAGTATTGCCGTCGGGCATTTTAAAACTCTTCACAATCTGCGCCAAGGTTCCTATTGGGAAAACATCGGAAGCGTAAGGATCTTCGGTATCTCCATCGCGCTGCGCTATCATCCCAACATATTTAGGTTCTTCAGTAATGCTGCGAATAAGGCGCAGACTTTTATCTCGACCGGCCGTAATAGGAGCTACTACTCCAGGGAAGATGACCGTATTTCTCAATGGAAGAATTGCGAGTTCCTCGGGCAGATCCGTGGTATTTATCTCTACCTCATCGTCTGAAATCATCAACGGAATAAATTCCGTGCTTTCGTTAATTATATCGCTAAGTGACAAACTGTCCATAATTCAGTGCAACATCGTTAAAACTGCAGTGAAAGTGCAGTCAAGGTGTCATTTATAAGTTAAAAAAGGCCACTCTTTCGAGGGCCGCTAATATGGTTCAAAGGCTGTGCCGAAATCTATTGCTCGAAGAATCCAAGACTCATACCAAGCTTTAACATCAAACATCCGTCCATCGTATTTCTCGAAGCTGTATTTGCCTCGAGGTATTCCCTGGTATAGTTAAACCCTTCGATATTAGAGGCTGCAAAACCATTGTAGTAAATACCAAAGTTGTAGAAAGACTTTAGTGAACGGCGAATTCTCCATCCAAAACCCAAGGAATAGGCAACAGTATGACTAGTACCTGGGTATAATTCAATCTCCTCAGGGTATTGTGCGTTGGTATTTAGATTGGGTTGATAGGTTACTACATTAGCACCAACGTGTAAAAAAGGCGTGTGCGAATGACGCAGGTTGTACTTTCCGAAAGGAATGAAATGAATGTTTGTAAACACACCCATCTGAAGCAATTCTGTATCTACAACGTAATCTCTTGTTTCGTTGCCGTGAAGATTATCATGGCTATAAATGCTACCAAAATTTACATCGGCACCAACACTTAGCAAACTGCTCAAGTTGTATTTGAGTTGCGCACCAACACCAAATTTCACCTCTTGCGTAAAGGCATTCAAAGAATTCCCGTTTAAATCTCCTAGATAATTCTGAGACATGCCGTAACCTCCTAACTCTAGGAAAGATGTTGAACGCTGTGCTTGTGCTGTGAATGCGAAAAGCGTCAACACCACCGCAATGAGTACTCTATTTTTCATCGAATCTTGTTTTATCCTTCTCTTAAAAAGACCATGTGATCACCCTCGTGACTATATAGCCTGTAGCCGTCTAAATCAAACGACGCTAAGCCAAAAATAGTTTGAATATTTTCTTTAAATATCCATCTAGCCATTAATCCTCTGGCTTGCTTAGAAAAAGTAGAAATAGACTTTTGTTCTCCATTTTTCATTTGCTTAAAGTCAATATGAATAGTTGGTATCGTTACCGATTTCCAATCGAATGCCTTGGCATACTCAGTGCTGCATAAATTTACAGCGAAACCAGCCTCTTGTTTGTTCAGCCATTTCGTTAGCAGTGGTTTCCACAGCGCATATAAGTTCTTACAATCACCAACACTTAACCGGCTTTGCATTTCGAGTCGGTAGGGGACAATGTTCATATTACCGTTAACTACACCGTAAAGCCCACTTATGATAGCCAAGGAATTCTTTGCACGTTGCAAGGCGTTTGAACCTAGTGAATAGGCATCGAATCTTTTAAATGCTTCACCAGTGTAAGCGAACAACCCAGGTAATCCTTGCGAAGGGTCGATGTATTGCTTCTTATCCAAGGACCAAATGTTTTGGACCGATGTTAATAATGACTCGCTAACGTTGAACAGTTTTTTTTGATCGGAGGCATCCAACTCTTGAACGGCTGCTACTATAGCTGCTGTCTCTGCCTTGAAAGGGACAGGCGCAGAGCCTACATAAGGTGCATTTGACGGAAACGTTCCCATCCCTTTTGAAGGAGATAATAATATAATCGGGTTATTCATGGTGTCAAAAATAATAGCAAGACCTAACTTTATGGCTTTGGGCATGGCTTTTGTTCTGCACAATATAAGATTGACGCTATGAAAAAATGTACACTTCTCCTCTTTTCCGCATTGTTATTGGCAAGTTGCCACGGAGCTCGATATCACTTCAAGCAGGGAAACCGGTTTGCAGAGGCCGGAGCACTCAAACGTGCGGTAACAGAATATAAATTTGCACTCGACCGCCAACCTAATAAGGCGAAGTACATAGCGGCAATGAATACGCACGGTACAGCCCTTTTGGAAGAGCTCTACACCAACTACAGGTTTGCAGATGGAAACGATTCACTCTCGGTATACAAATTTTTGGAGGCGGAAAAATGGAAAATATACATAAAGCCTTATATCAGTTTAAGTCGCTACGAAGGGTTTTATACTCGAGATTTTATTGAGCAGCGCAGTCGATATATGGCGCGAGTTTACAAGCGTTCCCATAGCTTGATTCGTACTAAAGATTACCAAAAGGCCCAAAGGCGGCTGAGTGAGTTAAATGAATTGGATCCAAATTATAAGGACGTGAAAAGCCTCTTACGATTCAGTGAAGTGGAACCCGTGTATACAGCAGCGCTCGAAGAGTTTGAGCTCGGTAAATACAAAGAAGCCTATTACCGTCTACAGCCAATGTATAAGAAGTATCCAGACCAAAACGAGCTGAAGTTATTGATGGATGAAGCCCTAGATAGAGGCGTGTACCGAATCGGTATTGTGAGCGATCCAAACCTAACAGGGAAAGAATCATTGATGAGTAACGCGGTACAATCTAGATTGATTAGCGAATTGTACAGATTGGGCAATCCGTTTCTGGAATTAGTAGACCGCACGAATTTTGACCTCATTCAAGAAGAACAACAAGCTATTGTTCAAGGAACTACCTCTGACGGCGCCTTGACACAAGAGCTTTTATCGGCAAACGCATACCTCAAAGTAGTAGTTAATGTCGCCGATGAAATTGAAGGTGAGTTGAAATTGGAGACAAAAAAAGGATACGAACGATTTTATGTAAAGACAAAGAACAAAGAAGGCGAAACGGTAATGAATACGAAATATAGAAAAGTGACCTACCGCGAATACTGGAAGGAAAATCGAGTACACTACATCGCGGAACTTATCCTCACTGATCGTGCAACTTCTAAAATCCTAAGCGTTAATAGTTTTGAATTTGATGATGAGGATAAAGCGCATTACATCAACTACAACAATGACCAGCTGTTTCCAGGATATTGGAAATACCAAAGTCGTGACCACCATTCAGATCGACCTGAACTCGCAGAATACAAGCGGAAAGAACTCGCCCGGCTTCGTAAGGCATCTAAAAGTATCAAAAGCCCAGCGAAAATGCGTAAAAGTGCCATTAACTATTTTGCGCAAACCAGTGCGAAGCATATACAGACCTTAGATTTGAGACCATGAGAAAGTTTCTTGTGCTAACACTAAGCGCCCTAATTCTTTTGAGTTGTGGCGTGCAAAAATCGACCGTTCCAGGATGGGTTAGTGCGAAGCCTATCGATGAAAAGCGCACCTATGTTTATGGGGTAGGAATGTCTTACATCAATCCAAATACGGCCTACCAACAAGCTGCTCGTTCCAATGCCTTGGCAGATTTAGCCGGCGAAGTGGAGAGCCAGGTTTTTGATGAAAGTCGTTTACTTCAAAAAGAGGATCTAGGTGGATTCTCGTCATCCTTCAGTTCTCAAACGTTGACCACAAGCCACATCAAACTTGAAGGCTACGAACTCGTTCATACCTACTCGGATGAACTTAGATATTACGTATTGTATAAACTGGATTTGCCTCAATTTCTTGAAACAAAGGCGAAAAATGACGCTATCGCAATGGCTTATATTGACGGTAAACTTGAAATTAGTAACGGTTCTGAGAGGCCTGCTGGCAGTCGTTTTCAAGCATTGGCCGATGCACTTCAAAAGGGATTTGATCGACAATTTCTGAAAGATCCGAAGTTCAAAATTGAACTAAATGCAAAGCTCATCAATGGTTTAAGAAGTATAGAGCGAGACTTAACAGGTAGTATTCTATTGCCCGAAACGACAAATTACTTGGGTTTACCGGAACAATTCTCCGCTGTCCTTCAACTTAATGAGGAAGTATTGAATACAGCTGTAAAATTAACTTCAAGCTCAGGAAACTTCAGTTTTAACAGTGCATTAGGCTCCATACTATGTGAACATACTGGGCGCGAAAATGCAATCATACTCGAATGTCCTCTAGACTTTAAACGCTTACTTCCACAAAGTACTGCACTCGTTCACCTATGGTTGGAAGCTGCGAGCAACTGGAAAATCAGTGAAAGTCTTTTCTTTCAGAATACCATTATTGAAGTCAAGGCACCGGGAGAACTTCAAACTGCCATCGCCGAATCTATTTCAAGCACATTTAACACCAACAATGAGGCGCCTCTAATCCTTGAATTCAAAGGAAGTGAAACTACCGAACGAAACTTAGGAGACCGCACTAAGCACATTATCTCTGGAAGTTTTATACTTAAAACTTCGAGCAATACGGTGCTGTGGTCGAGCCAACGACTTATGAAGTTCGGGATAAGCACCAACCCTTCTGCTGCCAAGCAAACGGCATATGCTGAGTTTGACAAGGATATCCGGTTCTTTATTGTTCCCCAAATCATTCGCAACCTAGGATATTAATTTCCTATGCGTGCATAGGATTAATGTGTATATTCGAGTTATGAAGCCCGAAAAAACGTTTGATTTCCATATACGTAAAACTTGGATACAGATATCCAAGATGTACAATGAACTAGTATCATCACAAGGGCTCACCACATCGGTTGGAATGGCCCTTCTCAACATTGATATCAAACAAGGCATTCGCTCTACCTCGCTTGGACCGAAGATGGGTATGGAGAGCACCTCCTTAAGCAGGGTCTTAAAATCAATGGAATCACAGGGTCTTATTCAAAAGGTATCGGATCCCAATGATAAGAGATCTGTTGTCATTCGCCTCACAGAAGCAGGAATTTCAAAACGTAATGTCGCACGACGTGTTGTTATAGATTTTAACCAAAGTATCGTTAATAGGATAGGCGAAAAGCGTACACAAGAGTTTATTAATACCATAAGCGAAATTGATCATATCATCAGCGCTCAAAAGTAGTTTCCATATACGTGTTGTCAATCAAATAATTCTGCTGATTCCCTGGACATTAGCCGCGTCTTATTACCGCCACATAGTTCATAAATAGTTGAGGCATTTTAGGGCGATATTTCGAATTGCATTCAGTTTTTAAACACTTCAATACAAGAGTGTTTAAATTTATTTTCACCGCTTCATTATCAATTATTTAGAAATAGTTAACTTTATAGTATAAGGAAAGCTCTAGACAATTTTCTAGAAGCGTTCTTTGTGAAAGACCTATACACCGCCAAAGAATAATGTCAAAAAATAAACATTGTCCAAAATGCCACGGTCACAGCTATGTGAAGAGTGGTGTCATCAAAGGACGTCAACGCTATAAGTGCAAAGACTGTAATTATTACTTTACAGTTCAAAAGCTAGGTAAGAGAATTGATAATTACTATGTCGTCAAGGCACTTCAGCTTTACGTTGAAGGAGTTAGCTTTAGAGAAATCGAGAGAATTTTGGGAGTTTCACATGTCAGTGTAATGAACTGGGTCAAAGCGCATGGAATTAAGCGCCCGTTACACAGAGAAAATCTTAGACCGAGCTATCAACTGCTCAACCACGACGAGTTATCCGCATTTACGTCACATCCAGACAATTTAAATGGACATGGAATGATCATCACAGAAGTAGGTGATAAATTCATGGTCATAAAATGGAAAAATCAAAGAAAACCGCAACTCGAGCAGTTTTAAAAATCTCACTATCGTATCTTATTGACCAGTCAAGTCAATAAGTTATGAGCCACTATTTCATAGATAGCTTCGAGAAATACGAAGAAGCTTACAAAGCTTCAATCGATAATCCTACCGCATTTTGGAAAGAGATTGCGGGTGAATTCACTTGGCAAAAGCCGTGGAATAAAACATTGAAGTGGGAATTCAACACTCCGAACATAAAATGGTTCCAAGGCGGTGTTTTAAATATTACTGAAAACTGTTTAGACCGCCATCTTGTGGATCGTGGGGATGACATTGCCTTGATTTGGGAACCGAATGACCCGAAAGAACAAGAGGTCCGCATGACATACAAAGAATTGCATGCGGAGGTATCTCGATTTGCAAATGTTTTAAAAGCAAAAGGCTTAAAAAAAGGCGATCGCGTAGCAGTTTATATGCCTATGGTACCTGAGCTGACTATTGGAGTATTGGCCTGTGCTAGGATTGGCGCAGTGCATTCTGTGGTCTTTGCAGGATTTTCTTCAAATGCCCTTGCAGATCGTATCAACGATAGTCAATGTCTATGTGTATTAACCTCAGACGGGATGTACCGTGGCGCCAAAGCATTGCCTGTAAAAATTACCGTAGATGAGGCATTGAAAAGCTGTACTTCCGTGGAGAGCGTTATTGTTGTGAAACGCGACGGACGAGAGGTGGAAATGGTCGAAGGCCGTGACTACTGGTATGCAGAGGTTGCTGCTGAAGTAAGCGCAGATTGTGCTCCTGAGCCCATGAATGCCGAGGATATGCTCTTCATACTATACACTTCTGGATCGACCGGCAAACCTAAAGGTATCGTTCACACTTGTGGTGGATATATGGTTTACACCGCTTATAGTTTCCAGAATGTATTCCAATACGAAAGGGGCGATGTTCACTGGTGTACGGCCGATGTGGGTTGGATTACCGGTCATAGCTATATAATTTATGGACCGCTTTTAAATGGTGCCACTACGATGATGTTCGAAGGTGTACCCACTTGGCCAGATGCAGGGCGTTTTTGGGATGTGTGTGATAAGTATAAAGTGAACCAATTTTATACGGCTCCAACCGCTATACGTGCCCTCATAGCATATGGTGACGACTTCGTTGAGCGCGCAGATTTAAAATCCCTCAAGGTCATAGGATCAGTAGGTGAACCCATCAATGCAGAAGCGTGGCATTGGTACAATCAGAAGGTGGGACGAGGGAATTGTCCTATTGTAGATACGTGGTGGCAAACTGAAACCGGAGGTATTATGATTTCTGGTTTGGGAGCACATAGCCCACAACGTCCAACCTTCGCTGGTCGCCCACTTCCTGGCATTCAACCCGTGCTGTTAGACGGTGATGGCAATGAAATTACCGACGATGGTGTGGAAGGATATTTGTGTGTGAAGCACCCTTGGCCGTCGATGCTCCGAACGACATATGGTAATCACCAGCGTTGCAAGAATGTATATTTCAGCAACTATGAAGGCTACTACTTCACGGGTGACGGAGCACGTCGCGAAGACGGTATGTTCCGTATCATCGGTCGAGTAGATGATGTCATTAATGTAAGTGGACACCGATTCGGTACTGCAGAAATAGAAAACGCAATAAATGCGTCAGCGGTGGTGACCGAAAGTGCTATTGTTGGATACCCTCACGACATAAAGGGTCAAGGTATCTATGCTTACGTGATTATTGAAGAAGGCTACCAAAACGAGCAAGAAGTAAAAAGTGCAATTCTTAAAACGGTTATTAAAGAAATTGGCCCCATCGCAAAGCCTGATGTCATTCAAATAGTTCCCGGACTCCCAAAGACACGTTCAGGAAAAATTATGCGTAGAATTCTGAGGAAACTAGCCAGAGGAGACACGAGTAATCTCGGCGACACCTCCACCTTATTGGACCCAAGCGTGGTAGAAGCAATCAAACGTAGTGCTACCAAGGCTTGATGGTTGTTTAACAATTTATCAATCTGTCATATTTAAGACTAATTGCCTGTGGATTATGTGCTCTACAACGAGCTTTCTCGAAGCGAGGCTACAAAAGAAGAGATTGCTGTACCTTCGCAGGGATGATCAACATTCGCGAAGCACAGCAGCAGGATATGAAGGCCGTATTAGGTCTAATCACTGAACTAGCCATTTATGAAAAAGAGCCGGAAGCTGTTATGATTACGGAACAAGACCTGATTACCCACGGGTTTTCTGAAGGACGATTTGACTGTTTCGTAGCAGAACACAGAGACGCGGGTGTTATTGGTATGGCCCTTTATTATCCACGATACAGCACATGGAAAGGCCCTACCCTTCACCTAGAAGATTTGTACGTGAAGCCAGAATTTCGCCAAAGCGGCATCGGTAAACAACTTTTCGATGCTATAATAAAGGTAGCTGCTAAGCAGAATGTAGGACGAATGGAATGGACTGTGCTAGGGTGGAACGATCCGGCGTTAAACTTCTATAATAAATATAATGCTTCCATAGACCCTAAATGGCATTTAGGAACATTAACTAGAGAACAATTAGCGAAATACAAATGAGCACACCACTAGTCTTCAAATTTGGTGGTGCATCGATAAAGAATGCACAGAGTATGCACAATGTAGCTAGTATCATTGGCAGGTTCAACCATCGCCCTATGGTGGTTGTGGTCAGCGCTATAGGCAAAATGACCAATGCCTTTGAAGAAATAGTATCCAAATGGAGTAGCGGTAAATTTGAAGAGGCCAACACTAAGATTGACGCTATCGCCACCTTCCACCAGCAAATCATTAATGAACTTTTTGCAGACCCAACGGAAATAAACGAACAAGTAGCGGCTATTATCTCAAGCATTCAAGCAGGTTTGAGCAGACAAGATATGACCTACAGCGAAGGGTACGACTACATCGTCCACCACGGAGAATTAATCTCTTCCCGAATCATCGCTGCTTACGTGGGTATAGAAGAACCAACGGTTTGGCACGATACTCGAGATCTAGTAAAAACCGACGGTCAATTCCGACGTGCGACCGTTCAGTGGGACGAGACAAGCCGAGCCATCCGGTCCAATATCGTTCCGGATAAAATCAACATTGTCCAGGGATTCATAGGATCCTGCCCAGACGGACGCCCTACCACCTTGGGGCGTGAAGGGTCCGATTATACCGGTGCGGTATTCGCCTTTTGCCTTGGTGCAGATAGCCTCACCATCTGGAAGGACGTACCAGGTATGTTAAACGGAGATCCTAAGACCTTTGCAAATACCCAGAAGATTGATGCCTTGCCGTATAACGAAGCCATTGAATTAGCCTTCTACGGCGCTTCAATCATTCACCCAAAGACCATTCAACCGCTCAAAAAAAAAGGTATTCCATTACATATCAAGAGCTTTAAAGACCCTTCGCTACCAGGTACGACTATTGGTGATATCGACCAACCAGAGCCCACAGTTGCGAACTTCATCTTGAAGAAAAATCAAATCCTCATTCAACTCAGCACCAAAGATTTGGCCTTTATAGCTGAGCACCACCTCAGCGCAGTTTACAACCTGTTTGCTGAGCAGGGTGTGGTAGTCAACTTGATGCGAAACACAGCTACCAGAGCGATGTTCTGTATTGATAACGACGCAATCATTGTCCCAAAAGTTTTGCCAAAACTCACTCGTCAATTCGACATTGAGCTGACTTCATCCGTGGAATTATTAACTATTCGTCACACAAACGAAGAGGATGAAATTCGCGAAACCGGAGGTTTAGATATCCTTTTGGAACAACGAACGCCCTATACGGTCCAATTCGTTTTCAAACGCTTCTAATAAGGTTGTAGCGCCTCGAGTACTTTAGCCGCAAGACCACGACCCATTTTTTCAAAGCTTTCCTTAGTCCAGCCAGCAATATGCGGACTTAAGAGCACGTTTTCACGCTCCAGCAATTGTCGCAAGGTCTTTGGCAGTTCCCCTCTGAACAAGCTTGTAAAGCTCGACTTTTCGTATTCCAATACATCGAGACTTGCACTTAGCACCTTGCCTTCATCCATGGCCATTAACAATTCATCGGTCTTCACAATAGAGCCCCTTGCCGTATTGATAAAGTGAACAGGCTTAGTAAAGCCATTGAAGAACTGAACGTCCGCTAAACCACGAGTCTCATCAGTCAATGGTAAATGCAAACTGACTACATCAACTTCTGCCTGCAACTGCTCTAGAGTTGCCTCCTGAATACCTTTTGGTGCATAGTGCCGTTTATACTTGTCGTACGCCAGCACCTGCACACCCATATTTGCTAGCAACTCGGCAAATTCACTTCCCATAATACCGTAGCCAATGACACCTACTTTGAGCGATTGTAATTCGCGCCCTTTGTTGGGTTCTCGCAACCACTTGCCTTCCTTTATCTCCCTGTGGACGCGTGGAAGATTATTCAGCAAACTGAGCAACATACCCAGTGCGTGCTCCGCCACTGCACGTGCATTCCCTTCGGGAATACGCTGGCACGAAATACCGCGCTTTTCAACTTCAGCAAGGTCAATATTTTCTAGGCCCGCGCCTAGGCGTCCGATGACTTTCAGTGAAGGGAATTGGCTTAAGAAATCAGCATCTACAGGCATACGAGAGCGTATGATCAAGACTTCTGCATCGCTATGGCTTGCAGAAAGCTCCTCCAACAGCGCCGAGAATTCTCGAACGAGCTGCAGACCGCCCGCTCGCAAATCTTGCTCTAAAAACGGGTGTGTGTCGTCAAGGAGAAGCGCTTTCATTAGTATCCAATTATCAATCGGCCAATTTGAAAATAGATAATTAGCCCAATAACATCGTTTGCTGTGGTGATAAAGGGCCCTGTAGCCAAGGCTGCATCCACTTTAAATTTATCGAGCATCAATGGGATAAAAGTGCCAAAGAGTGAGGCAAAGACAATCACAGTGAGCAGCGAAGTACTTACCGTCAAAGTTATAAGTTGGTCGTAGCCTAGAAGCAGACCAGCGCCGTACATAACTAAGGAAAGAATGAGACCATTAAAAAGTCCTACGGCCAATTCCTTAATCAACTTTTGGATCATATTGTTCTCCTTTCTATCGCTCGCCAAGGCTTGTACGACAATAGCCGAAGATTGAACCCCAACATTTCCAGCCATCGCCGCAATAAGCGGCATAAAGAAGGCCAATGCAGGAACAAGCTGAATATCTTCCTCATTCTGGCCGATAATTAATGCAACAATGAGGCCTCCAAAAAGGCCAATCAAAAGCCAAGGGATGCGTGCGCGGGTAACTTCATAAACACTATCATCGCTTTCTACCTCATCGGTAAGACCCGAGGCCAATTGGTAATCGCGCTCCGCTTCTTCACGAATAAAATCGACCACATCATCCAATGTAATTCGACCCAGGAGCTCACCAGCAGCGTTTACCACCGGAATAACAAAAAGATCATACTTCTGCATCATGTTCGCTACCTCCTCTGCAGGCGTCGTACTCAATACAGTATGCTCTATTGGGCGGTACAGCTCGGAAATAGGTGCTGTGCGCTGTGCGGTCAAAAGCTTCTTCAAGCTCAATGTTCCAACTAAAATATCATTATCATCAACCACATAAACGGCGTGAACGCGATCAATATGTTCTGCTTGTGATCGCATTGCTGCTACACAGCGAATAGCCGTGAGACTTTGATTAACTACAACCAATTCTGTTGCCATTAATGCACCAGCAGTATCCTCTTCGTGGGTAAGTAACTGGGCAATTTTCTTCGCCTGCTCCACATCCTCTACTTGAGAGAGAACCTCTTTGGTCATCTGCTCTGGTAATTCAGAGAGCATATCCGCAGCGTCATCGGAATCCATATTTCCGACTAACTCCTGTGCAATTTCCTCTGTCGAATAGGTTGCTACCAGCTCGCCACGTTCATCCTCGTCAAACTCAACAAGAATATTAGCGGCTAATTCAGGATCAATTCTTTCAAAGAAAGCCGAACGTTCTTCTGCCACTAATGTCTCCAACACCTCCGCCATATCGGCAGGGTGGATACCATCAATAATCTGCGCGAAATCAGTCTCGTTAGTCTCACCTAAGGCCTTGACTATACGTGCTCTAATGCTCATTTCTTCCATCTTCAATCGCAGTTAAAAGTTCAACAAATTCCGTGTGGGACAATTGCTCCGCACGCTTACTTAGGTAGGGATGGTCGAAACCTTGTGGCAAGTTAAGCACTTTCAAGGCATTGCGTAGTGTTTTTCTTCGCTGGCCAAAAGCGGCTTTTACACCGCGCTTAAACAACTTGAAATCTATATCAAGATTCTGCGACTTACGAACCATATGCATCACACCACTGTCCACCTTAGGGGGTGGGTTAAATACAATAGGAGGTACTGTAAAGTCGTAGGTCAGGTCGTAGTAGGCTTGACAAAGCACAGAAAGAATGCCGTAGGTCTTGTTTCCAGGGGGCGAGCACAAACGCTGAGCCACTTCTTTTTGGAACATTCCTCCAAAGAGTGGAATCTGATCCATATGGTCCA
>CAJWZE010000024.1 GCA_913049845.1 uncultured Cryomorphaceae bacterium | reverse complement strand
CGAAAGACGGGATTCGAACCCGCGACCCCGACCTTGGCAAGGTCGTGCTCTACCAGCTGAGCTACTTTCGCGTTAGGGTGGTCAAATATACAGCCCTTTTAATTTATTGCAACAGCAACACCTATTTTTTTGAAAGTTTTTCCTTGAAGGTATTTAAGAGCATCAAAGCCTCTATAGGCTTGAGTTGGTTAACATCCATATTTTCAATTTCATCGGACAATTCTTCCAATTCTGGACGATCCAAAGTGAAGAAATTTAATTGGCCAGAGGCGCGAGTTTCTGGTGCTCCCTCTCCTTTCGATTTCGACTGTTCCAATTCCTTCAAAACGCTTTCTGCTCTGTTCAGCACATACCCCGGAATACCCGCTAGTTTGGCGACATGTAAACCAAAGCTGTGGGCCGTTCCACCCTCTTTAAGTTGACGAGTAAACACAATCTCCCCCTGATGCTCTTCCGCAGCCACATGGTAGTTACGCACCTTACTGAAAGTTTTTGACATAATATTGAGCTCGTGGTAGTGTGTAGCAAATAGCACTAGCGGTGAAAACGGGTGCTGGTGTAAGTATTCTGCAATCCCCCAGGCGATACTCACCCCGTCAAAAGTAGATGTACCGCGACCTATCTCATCGAGAATCACCAACGATTGCTTAGATACATTGTTGAGAATGGTTGCCGTCTCATTCATTTCCACCATGAAAGTACTTTCCCCCTTACTGAGGTTGTCCGAGGCACCTACACGAACAAACAAACGGTCTATGATCGGCAACGAAGCCGCCGCCGCAGGGACATAACTCCCTATCTGTGCCAAAATCTGAATGAGAGCCACCTGTCGTAAGAGGGCACTTTTACCGCTCATATTAGGGCCGGTAATCATGGCAATGGAGGCCTCCTCTTTTTGCAGCGCTATACCGTTGGCTATATAGGGCTGCTCTTCAGGCAACATACGCTCGATGACCGGATGTCTACCTTGTTCTATTTCGATATTAGCCTCTTCAGTAAAGGTTGGACGGCAATACTTGTAGCGCTTGGCAACTTCAGCAAAGCTCAAGAGTACATCTGTGGTTGCCACCCAACGGGCGAGTAGAAGAAGCGTACTAAGATGCTCTTTGGTCATTTCTACAACATTGGCAAATAAACGCAGCTCGATGGCTTTAATCTGTTCCTCGGCACCGAGCACTTCTGCCTCGAACTTTTTGAGCTCATCCGTGATGTAGCGCTCTGCATTGACCAACGTTTGCTTTCGATGCCACTCCTGCGGAACCTTGTCTCTATGTGAGTTTCGAACCTCTAAATAGTACCCGAAAACATTGTTAAAAGCCAGCTTCAAAGAAAGAATACCTGTCGCTTCGGCCTCGCGGGCTCGAATGGCCTCAAGCGTTCCTGTAGCATCTTTAAGTAATCCTCTCAATCGGCTCAACTCAGTGTCATAGGCACTTTGCAATGCCTCCCCTTTACCTATAATACCCGTAGGATCTTTCACCAAAGCATCAGCTAATTCTTGGTGGAGCGGTGCAAGTACATCGGGCAAGTGCTCCGGATGATCCCAAGATTTTTCTTGGACCAATTTCACAACCGCCGCGCTCTGTTTCAAAGCCTCGCGCAACCGCGCCATCTCCTTCGGACTGATGCGCCCTGTGGCCACTCGACTGCACAGGCGCTCGATATCCGGCATTCCCTTGAGGGCATCAGATAATGCATCCATTAAGTGGGGCTCTTCGAGCAATGCTTCAACCGCATTGTGACGTTTGTTTATGGTTTCAATATTGAGCAGTGGAAGTGCTAAAAATGTACGAAGCAATCGACCACCTAAAGGACTGATGGTCTTATCAATAATATCGAGAGTCGTTGCACCCCCTGGGGCATTTGAAGCGAACAGTTCTAGGTTGGAAACGGTAAAAGCGTCCAACCACATGAAATCGTCCAATGAAATGCGCGAAATACTTGCGATATGGTCGAGCGAACTGTATTCGCTGCGCTTAAGGTGGTGCAATACAGCACCAGCAGCAATGGCACCTGCACTCCCTTTTTCTAATCCAAAACCGCTCAAGCTGATGGTTTGAAAATGTGTCGTGAGTTGCTCAAAAGCATAGGTCTCTTGCCAAGCCCAAGCATCAATACCAAAGAGGTAATAATCTTCTTCCAACTTCTTTCGAAGTCCGCGCTCCATGTCTCGAGGATGGATAATTTCTTTGGGATTATAAGAGCTCAAAGCACTGAGAATTTCAGTCTCATTGTGCTCGGCATAATGAAAAGATCCCGTGCTCACTTCAATGATTGCTAATCCCCAAGGTCCCTTTTTTGCCGGATAAAGTGCCGCCAAATAATTATGCTCTTTTCCCGAAAGTAAATCTGCATTGAGATTTATCCCTGGTGTAATCATATCGGTTACACCGCGCTTGACCAATCCCTTAACTGTTTTTGGATCCTCCAACTGTTCTACAATAGCCACCCTGTGACCTGCTTTCACCAATTTTGGTAAATAGGTCTGCAGCGCGTGGTGTGGGAACCCTGCTAGGGCGACTTCCGAGGCCGATCCGTTGGATCTTTTAGTCAAGATGATATCTAGGGTTTTCGAAGCCTTCTCAGCATCCCTGCCGAAGGTTTCATAGAAATCGCCGACACGAAAGAGCAGCAGTGCTTCGGGATGCTTTGCTTTGATCTCGTCAAATTGACGCATCATAGGTGTTTGCTTCTTTCCCGATTTTTTGGCCATTTATCTCTTTCTTTGTCAAACGCAAATGTACTTAGAGTCTATCGGATGAGAAAACTTAGAAATAACGAATTGGGAAGATTAACGCCTGAAGAATTTGCACAATCAAGAAAAACCCCAATGGTACTCATTTTAGACAACATTAGAAGCATGCACAACGTTGGATCCATATTCCGAACGGCCGACTGTTTTCTAGCCGAACGCATCTACCTCTGCGGTATGACTCCAGAACCCGGACATCACGAAATTGAAAAAACGGCATTGGGAGCCACACAAACCGTAGCTTGGACTAGGGTCGACGATACCCTCAGGTGCATCCAGTCATTAAAAGAGAAAGGCTTTCGTATCGCGGCGTTAGAACAGGCTGAGGACAGCATTGATTTGAGAAATTACCAGGTACAAGGCCCCACCGCCTTAGTAGTTGGTCACGAAGTTATGGGCGTCCAACAATCGGTCGTAGATACTTGTGATGATGTGATTGAAATAAAACAATTCGGCACCAAACACAGCCTCAATGTTAGCGTGAGCGCAGGCATAGCTTTGTTTGAAATTCACAAAGGACTCACTGCAAAATAATTACCGGATCCACCGGGTCCGTGCATTGTTCCAAAAGCTGTTCTACCGTCAGGTGTAAGAGCGGGTGTTTCCAATCCGGCCATAGCTCCGCGAGCGGCATCAAAGCAAATTTCCGCAAGTGCAGCCTTGGATGAGGCACTTCAAGTAATTCTGTGTTACTCGTAACTCCATCAATAGCAAGAATATCAATATCTATTGGGCGGTCTGCATATCCGTTGCCGCTGCGCACACGACCCATACTTTTTTCCGTGGCTAGACACAAATTCATTACCGCTTCAGGATTTCGCTTTGTTTTAAACTCTAAAGCTTGGTTCAAATAATCTTCTGAACTCTCATAACCCCACGGCGGCGTCTGGTAAATGGCACCTGCGCGAGGAATGTTAAGATGCTCTTGGAGTTCCTTCCGGGCCAATTCTAAATTCCCGTATTTATCGCCTAAATTCGTACCTATTAAGATTATACCAATATACATGAAATCATTCTTTACCACCTTCTTTGCCACGATTGCTGCACTTATTACACTCACCATATTGGGCTTTGTGCTCTTAATCGGGGTTGCTGCCTCTTCAGACGAAGGAGTACCAAAGATAAAGGACAACAGTCTGCTAAAAATCAACCTTAGTGGTGAACTTGTTGAGCGCACTGTGGACGACCCCTTTGCTGCCTTGAACAGTGAAATTTTGGGTCAAGATATCGGCGGTATAGCGCTGAACGACCTACGACTAGGGTTGGAAAAAGCAGCCACAGACAATCAAGTCTCAGGGCTTCTTATCGAACACGGCGCTTTTGCTGCCGGCTACGGCATGCTTGAAGAGCTCGGAGAATACCTCATCGCATTCAAAGAGAGTGGTAAACCTATTTACTCCTACGGTGAATATTATACGCAGAAAGGCGCCTACATCAGCGCATTGAGCGACACTGCAGTGCTACATCCCGGGGGAATAATGGACATCAGAGGTGTTGGCATCTCTAGCACTTACTACAAAGATTTCTTTGACAAATTTGGGATTGAACCCTTGGTGGTACGTGGAACAGGAAACAAATTCAAAAGCGCTGTAGAGCCCTATATCAGCTCAGAAATGAGTGTTGAAAACAGGTTGCAACTCGCTAACCTCACTGACCAGTTTTGGTCGTTTTTAAGTGCCGGCTTTGAACAGTTCAAAGGCATCGATTCGAACACCTTGGATTCCTGCGCCAATCATTGGGTCGGCATGGATGCAAAGGGTGCCCAAGACGTTGGTCTAGTGGAGAAGCTCGCCTACAAAGAGGACTTAATGGAGGATCTAGAATCGCGCTATGAATTGTACAGCTGGGAAAACTATGCCGCTGGACTAAGCAAGGGCACCTCTACCGATAGAATTGCTGTTATCTATGCCAACGGAACGATTGGAAATGGATCTGGTAACGAGAGCACCATTGGAACTCGAAACATTATTAAGGCACTTGAAAAGGCAGAAAATAACGTCAAGGTGAAAGCCATCGTTCTGCGCGTCAACAGCCCCGGCGGGAGTGCCTTGACCTCAGACATGATTCATCATGCCATTGAAAAAATCGAAAAGCCTTTAATTGTCAGTCAGGCGAACTACGCTGCTTCGGGAGGATACTACATCAGCTGCAATGCAGATGCCATTTTCACCAACAGCTCCACAGTAACAGGTAGTATCGGGATTTTTATGAGCCTATTTACTGCCGAGCAACTGATGAGTAAAACATTAGGGCTTAATGTTGAAGAAGTTCAGACGCATCCTTTGGCAAACTTTCCCAATCTCTATAAACACCCTTCACAAGAGCAATATGCCATTTTACAGAAGATGATTGATAAAGGGTACGCAGACTTTACCAGCAAAGTAGCTGCAGGCAGAAACATAGAAATGGAGTATCTAATGCCACTTTGTGGCGGCCGTGTTTGGACAGGCACAGATGCAGTCGAAAATGCACTTGCTGATTACGAGGGCAACCTCTCAGATGCAATCGCGTTTGCGGCAGGTGAAGCAGATTTAGATGCCTACCGTATTTATGAACTGCCTGTCCAGAAAACAGGTTTAGAGAAATACCTGGATTCGTTCTCCGGTATGATGGCTAGAATAAGCAAAACTAATAACGCGTTGACGACAAAAATTATTGAAGATCCAATAATTCAAGATCTGATAGAATTGAGCGAGAATCCTGGGATACAAGCAAAATTAGACCCTGCATTTAGAAATCTATAATGGCCAAAAATAGACTCGTAGCAGAACGTATGTATTACATTTTGGGCGCACTATTTATTGCTGCCTTGATTACGTGCAACCTCATCGCAAATAAATTCATCAGCCTTGATTTAGGCTTTAAAACTTTTGTTATAAGTGCAGGGGTATTGCCCTATCCGATTACCTTCTTAATTACTGATATTCTCAGTGAACTCTACGGGCAGAAACGCACAACACATGTGGTCTTAGCGGGACTCGTGGCGAGCTTGTTCGTATTGTTAATCCTTTGGTTGGGTGCACAATTTCCAGCCATCGATGGCTCCCCCGTAGATGATGGTATGTTTAATACCGTCTTTAGAAATGCTTGGCGCGTAATTGCCGCCTCTATGTTTGCCTATCTATTTGCACAATTAATTGATGTTCGCCTTTTCCACTTTTGGAAGAAAGTGACTGCTGGTAAGAAGCTTTGGGTTCGCAACAACTTTTCGACTATGCTTTCGCAAGGGGTAGATACAACCCTTGTCGTAGTGGTGCTTTTCGTAGGGGTAGAATCTTGGTCAACGATGAGCGGCTACATTTTAGACGGATGGCTCTTCAAAGTTATCTGTGCTGCCTTAGACACCGTTATTTTCTATGGGGTTATGGCTTGGGCACGTCGGTATTTTAAGCTCACAATCGGTGAGGAAATAAGGCTTTAGCCAACTTCTAACTTTACCAGATAGCCTGTGTGTGAACGTACATTGAATACTCCCGTAGACGTAATCAAATACTGCCCGCGGATACCCCAAAGTTCACCCTCTAGGATATCTCCAGCTGCTTTGAAGCTAATGCTTTTAACCTTGTCAATCTGATGGCGTATTGGATAATTCATGTGCCACTCCTCTGGATGTTGACACAAGTATTGTTTGAGAGACGTTGGTAAGACTTGTGCTGCCCGTTCATAGGCTGCGCCTAGGTCATCGTCGGTACCCAGGTCTTTGAGCATAGCTTGCCATGAGGTTTTATCTTTAAAATGGTCCTTAAGAGCAACTTCTGCCTCTCCTGCGAGGTAACGATTGGGTACTTCGAGTAAGATCATAGCACTTTTAGCACCTTGGTCCATCCACCTGTAAGGCATCTGTGTATTTCGAGTCACACCCACTTTAATTCGATTCGTTTTAGCGAGGTAAACGTAGTGCGGCTGCAGCTGTAAACGCTTTTCAAACTCTAAATCACGTTCCTCGATACCGAGATGCGCCTTACTTAACTCCGGTTTTAAGATGGAAGGCGAAGCTTCGGGACGCGTAAAAAAGCATTCTCGACAAAAATTCATTCTGAAGAAGCTAGAATTAACCTTCCCGCAAATACAGTGGCATTCCCCACTAAATTCTATGCGCACGATAGTTCCTAAGAGCCTATTCATAAACAGTAAATCTTCACCTATTCTTAAACTATAACGAACCGTAGATCCAAAATTCGTAGACATTTTACGCAGTGTACCTTCAAATTGCATTTTCAGTTATTTTAGTTGGGTACGATGAAGTTAACTCGAAACATAAAAAAGCCGTCATTTAAACGTGTTTTATTCGCTTGTAAATAAAGTATTGCAATCTACTCTGCGCAAATATGTGGAGGAGCTGTTCGAAGTTAATGAACGGCCAATCGAGCGTCAGGAGTATATCCTTATGGACTTTATTGAAAAGGCTAAAAATACGCGCTATGGCCAGCTGCATCATTTTGATAAAATCCAATCCTTTCAGGACTTTGTAGCAAATGTGCCATTAAGTGATTACGGAGATCTCAAGCCTTATATTGAAGAAATGCGTGAAGGGGGCAAAGATGTTCTATGGCCCGGAAAAGTGGAATGGTACGCCAAAAGCAGCGGAACCTCGAGCGGCGTATCCAAATACATTCCTGTTCCTAAGGAGAGCCTCGAAGGCACGCATATCAATGGTGGAAGGATAGAACTTGCTCTCTACTTCAATCACAACCCATCCTCAAAGCTCTTTGAAGGCTTGGGACTTCGCTTGGGGGGTTCCACCGAGATTGCCTCACACGGGAAGAGCAACTCTGGCGATCTTAGTGCGATCCTTATCCAAAACATGCCCATGTGGGCAGAATTTAGGAGTGCCCCAAGTAATGAGACTGCACTAATGAGCAATTGGGAGGAGAAAATAGACGCTATATTGGACGAAGTAATCAGCCAAAACATCACCTCCTTTTGGGGCGTGAGCAGTTGGTTCTTAGTTCTCTTTAACAAAGTCATTGAACGCACGGGCACGGAAAATCTCCTTGAGGTCTGGCCAAATCTTGAATTATTTGCCCACGGCGGTATGAATTTCGCACCATACGAAGATCAATTTAGAGCACTGATGCCCGGGAATCAAGTCACATTCATGGAGAATTACAACGCTTCCGAAGGTTTTTTTGCCGTGCAAGACAATCCGGATTTCGATGGATTATTATTACTAACCTGTTGCGGTACCTACTATGAATTCATACCTATGTCAGAATTCAACGGTAAAAACAGCATCACAGTTTCGCTAAGTGAGGTTGAACTTAATACCGAATATGCTGTAATCATTACCACAAATGGTGGTCTGTGGCGCTACATTTTAGGAGATACGGTTCGCTTTACCTCATTAAAGCCCTACCGCATTAAGGTAAGCGGCAGAACAGCCCACTTTATCAATGCCTTCGGTGAAGAGGTCATAGTCACCAACGCCGAGGAGGCCATAGCCAGAGCTTGTAATTCGCACAAAAGCTCGGTTCGTGATTTTCATGCCGCGCCCATATTTATGGAGGGGAAAGAAGGCGGTGCTCACCAATGGGTTGTGGAATTTGAGACACCACCGAAAGATCTGGCTGCTTTCGCCGTAGAATTGGATCAAGAGTTACAATTATTGAATTCGGACTATGCCGCAAAGCGCGCTGGCAACATACTATTGCAACCCCTACAACTAGTGGAGGCTAAGAATGGACTCTTTCACCAATGGCTTAGAAACAAAAATAAACTTGGTGGCCAGAATAAAATCCCTCGCCTAAGCAACGAAAGGAAGCTAATTACAGAATTTCTTGAGCTGAATGAAGCGCTTCGTAACGCTTAATCACAGAAGTCCATAGTTCAATTCTATGACCTAGAGCCTTCTCCGAACTCACCGTGGCTTGGTTCCATTCCGATTCATCTTCTGCACAAAGTTCTGTTACCATACGTTCTGCCAAAGCACCATGCACATCACCATCTACTTCAATATGACGTTCGAGGTAATAGGTGAACAGTCCTAACTCCGTAGGAAATTTTTCCTTGAGATTACGAACAATTTCGATAAACATATCTGGAATCAAATCCTCTCGGCCAAAGGTAAAAACCGCAGCCATTTCGGATGTAGAACCTCGTTCTACAATTTCTAAAGTCGAAAGCACGAACTTCTTCGCCCCTTCAGGCGCCTCACTTTGACGCAAAGCCAATTTGGGATCGGCACCTTTTTTAAGATCTTCGATGAACGTCAAAATTGGCGTGATATTGGCACCGGCCTCTGCCATTGCCTGTACATAGAGTTCGAAATGACTCACAGCATTACCATTTTGATCAATATCGCTTTCCTCACCAAAGACGATTTCATTGATCAGTCGACGTACTTCAGGATTTCCGTTAGGTACCCAATAGGTATCCACACAGGTCAACTGGCGCTGAAGGCCTTTTAACAGAACCATAAAATCCCAAACGGCCCAAACATGGCTTTCCATAAAAACCCTTACTTTTTCTAAGTTATTCACCCATAAAAAAGCTTCGTGATCAATAAGTTCTTGGCGGACGGTTTCGATGTGCGATTTTACGTTGTCAATTTTCATCGTTCCTTGCTTCAGTTTTATTACTTTGCGGATACAAAAATACAACCCATGCACTTAGCAATCGCAGGAAATATTGGTTCTGGAAAAACAACGCTAACAGGTTTGTTAGCCAAGCATTATAAATACGAAGCACAGTACGAGGATGTAGACGACAATCCCTATTTGGACGATTTCTACGAAGAAATGCAGCGCTGGAGCTTTAATCTTCAGATTTATTTCCTTCGTTCCCGCTTCGAGCAAGTAATTAAGGTTCGTGAGGACGGCATGGATGTCATTCAGGACAGAACCATCTATGAAGATGCTCATATTTTCGCGCCAAACTTGCATGCCATGGGATTAATGACTGCTCGTGATTATAACAGCTACAAAGGTTTATTCGAGATAATGGAGAAGAACCTGCAAGCACCAGATTTGCTTATTTACCTGCGTGCTTCTGTTCCTACCTTGGTTGATCATATTCAAAAACGTGGTCGTGATTACGAAAACAGCATTCGCATTGATTACTTAAGAAGGTTGAACGAGCGTTACGAGGCTTGGATCAATACCTACGATAAAGGTAAAGTTTTAATCATCAATGTGGACAAGAATAAATTCCCAGAGAACCCTGAAGATCTCGGCGAAATCATCCAGCAGATTGACTCAGAGTTGAACGGCCTTTTCTAAGACTTTTACAATTTTTTTGGCGGCACCGCGCTGGTCAAGCATCCACATTTGGGCTTGCTTTCCGGTATTGGCCAATTCTTCTGTCCCTACACGAGCTAAATACTGAATGAAATCCGCATTGGATTCTATTGGGAACAGATACCCGTTGCTCACCAATTCGTGGTTCTCTGCAATCTTTTTCCAGTTGGGACCGCAGGCTGCGACTTTTCCTTGAGCCGTAGCCTCCAAAACATTATGCGTGGCTTTTTCCCAACCACCACCAATAAGTACCCCATCGGCCAAGGAATACAGTCCTGTTAGGACGCCAAATTCGGGGACTAGTAAAACATCCGTTGCTGTAGGCTCATCGACGGTACTCTCGAGTACCTGCCCAGGATTGTACCGCTTTAACGTTTTACTTAGCGCTCCTGATTTGTTGATTTCATGTGGAACAATCCATATTGAATAGCTCGAAAGGTCTACACCGTTTAAGGCAATACAATCTGTTGCATGAGCACTACCGACAAGCAATATTGGCTTTTGCTGCGCCTGTTTCCAAGTTTTAAATTTTGTATTCGCTTCGACCTCGACTAATCCAGCGGCATAATCGTATTTTGGATTCCCTAGAACCTCCGAATGAATTCCCGCAATGCTCATCACGGCTGCATCTTTATCGCTAATCATGCCCCAAGTCATGACAGCATGTTGAAACGTTTTACGAATCAACGGTATTGTGCGCTTTAGATACCAAGGAACTTTGGAAGCACTCATTGCCATTATGACCGTCGGCACGCCGCGGCGGCGTAAACCCGCTGCGTGATTTGGCCATAAATCGTAGCGGACGAATAGCGCTAGTGCAGGGTTGCAATAGGAAAGCCACTTTTTAACCTCTGAAGGTGTATCTATGGGTAGATAATGCACCTGGGCACCCTGGTAGTTTTTGCGGGGCTCATAACCAGAAGGACTGAAGAAGGTAACTACAGCTTTCCAACTGGGCTCTGAGTCAAGGAATTGCTCCAATACTGGACGACCCATTTCAAATTCACCAAGCGATGCACAATGCATCCAGACCACCTTACCAGCAAGTGGCGTGCACTGTTTCCAACCATTGTCTCTTTGGACGTTAGCCACCCAACTGTCCTCTTTAGCAAAACTGCGCCAAAGTCCGAAGACAATATTTGAAAGAATTGGATATACAATCATTAATCCACAAGATAGAAACTCTCCTGCTTCGCATAAACGGGAATAAACCAAGTAATCGAGCCTCCAATAAACGCATCAAACTTCATCTTGGTATCGCTCGTTGCGAGATCAACGTTAAAGCCTCGAATATTTTGACTGATACCCAAGTTTGTATGCAGACTCGCGGACCAATTCACTCGTTCGTAATTATCCAAATTCAAGAAACGAAGTGAAGTATTCGAGTAGACACCTATGTGTAGCCTATCGTACCCCTCTAGGAAAGGGCTTTGAAGTTGTGGTAAGGTACCGCGCTGGTCGCGAAGGCCAATTTTATGCTGCCCTAAACCTAGTCCCTCCATAAAAACCCATCCAGAATTAGGATTGTACTGAGGTTTAAAAAGTTTGCCAAATTGAAAAAGCAGCTGACCCCCGCTCAAACCGGCTTGAATGGTGGCGAATTCACCATTTACGCCAAGAAAATTGCCTTCATCGTCGGTAAGATTCATAAAAATGGATGCTGCATCTTTCACTGAATTACCATACAGCGCCTTAAAAGTGACCCCGGTAATAATGCCGTCTTGATTCTTCTTTAAGTATTCTACCTCGGCTGAAGCAAAAGACCGGTAATTCTCTGACATATCCGCCAAGGGCTGGTAGGCCCCAACGGATAATCCCCAAAGTTGAACAGTACGCGTACTGTCCTTTGTTGTTCGTTGGGCCTTGGCCGAAAAAAACAGCAAGGAAAAGACGAATATTTCAGTAAATCTGACGTTAATTCTCATGTTCAGCGTTAAGGCTGCAATTTACACTATAGACATCATCCTCAATAATGTATTTTAGCCGAACCAAAAGAACGGTACAAACCATTACAATATGAAGATTACAGTAATCGGCACTGGCTATGTAGGTTTAGTTACGGGCGCATGTCTATCGGATGTGGGCATCGAGGTAACCTGTGTAGATATTGATCAGAAGAAGATTAACGGCCTAAAGAATGGCATCCTTCCGATCTATGAACCGGGCTTAAAGGAGATTGTCGAGCGCAATTATGCCAAGGGCCGCTTGAACTTCTCGACGCAACTAAGCGAAGCCATCCAAGGTTCGGCAGCTGCATTTATTGCCGTGGGTACGCCACCCGGAGAGGACGGCTCCGCAGATTTGAAGTACGTACTCGCTGCAGCAGACCAGATCGGAAAAACCATGACCGATTACCTTGTGGTCATCACTAAATCTACCGTTCCTGTGGGTACGGCTGAAAAGGTACGTGGCACCGTGACAAATGCTTTAGACTTGCGCTACGTTGACTTCGACTTTGATGTAGCTTCGAACCCAGAGTTCTTGAAAGAAGGTGCTGCCATTGACGATTTTATGAAACCGGACCGTATTGTGGTTGGTGTAGATAGCGACGATGCACAGAAAATCATGGATAAGCTCTACCGTCCATTTACGTTGAACGGCCACCCTGTGATTTTTATGGACATCCCTTCGGCAGAGATGACTAAATATGCGGCCAATGCGATGTTGGCGACGAAGATTTCGTTTATGAACGACATCGCCAACCTGTGCGAGAAGATGGGTGCAGATGTTAACTGGGTACGTAAGGGTATTGGTTCGGATCCGAGAATAGGCAATAAGTTCATTTACCCGGGCATCGGCTACGGCGGCTCTTGTTTCCCTAAAGACGTAAAGGCACTGGCCCGTACGGGCCGCGAAAACGGACATACCATGCGCATCCTCGAAGCCGTTGAGGCGGTGAACCACGATCAGAAGAGTGTGCTTTTCAACAAAATTAACGCCTACTTCGGCGGCAACCTTCAGGGTAAGACTATTGCTTTCTGGGGACTTTCTTTCAAGCCAAATACAGACGACATGCGCGAAGCACCGTCTTTAGTCATAGCCAAGCTATTATTAAAAGCAGGAGCAAGTGTTCGCGCTTACGATCCAGTAGCTATGGAAGAAGCCAAGCACGATTTGGGCAACGCAATTACCTATTGCCAGAGCGATATTGATGCCGCACAAGGTGCAGATGCATTGGCACTGATTACCGAATGGACAGAGTTCCGTGTACCGAATTGGGAGAAAGTGGGCGCTGCGATGAAGACTAAGGTTGTCTTCGACGGTCGCAACCTCTACCGCAGGGCTATTGTGGCAGAAGCAGGATTTGATTATTACGGAATAGGAATGGGCGAGAATATCGCTGAAAAAGCATAAGAAATGCCAAGAGTACTCATCACAGGAGCTGCAGGATTTCTAGGATCACACCTCTGTGACCGATTCATTGCCGAAGGCATGGATGTGCTGGGCATGGACAACCTGATTACCGGGAACATGGCGAATTTGGAGCACCTTATGGGCAACTCGAAGTTCACCTTCTTTAACAACGACGTAAGCAACTTCGTGCACGTCCCAGGAGAATTAGACTATATCCTCCACTTTGCTTCTCCAGCCTCTCCTATTGACTACTTGAAAATTCCAATTCAGACATTAAAAGTTAGCTCGCTCGGCACGCACAACCTACTAGGTCTTGCGTTGAATAAAAAGGCACGCATACTCGTAGCGTCAACCTCTGAGGTTTACGGCGACCCGCTGGTGCATCCACAAACGGAGGAGTACTGGGGCAATGTAAATCCAGTGGGACCGCGCGGGGTGTACGACGAGGCCAAGCGCTTTATGGAAGCGATGACCATGGCCTACCATACCTACCACGGTTTAGAGACGCGCATTGTGCGCATCTTCAATACCTATGGACCGAGAATGCGACTGAATGACGGCCGTGTATTACCCGCCTTCATCGGTCAAGCATTGCGCGGTGAAGATTTGACCATCTTCGGCGACGGCTCGCAAACCCGCTCCTTCTGTTACGTGGACGACCTTATTGAAGGGATCTACCGTTTACTAATGGTAGATTATACCAAGCCAGTAAATATTGGTAACCCACACGAAATCTCCATCTCAGAATTTGCCGAGGAGATTATCAAACTCACGGGAACCACACAAAAGGTGGTGTACCAACCGCTACCCGTTAACGACCCTATGCAGCGCCAACCCGATATCAGCAAGGCCAAGGAAATCTTGGACTGGGAACCTAAGGTCATACGTGCTGAGGGATTAGAGAAAACCTACGAGTGGTTCAAGAAATTACCCGGAGATCGACTCTACCGCAAAGAACACAGGGACTTCGAAGCCTACAAAAGAAACTAGCCAATCCAACTATGAACCAAATATTAATCACAGGCGGACTAGGCTACATAGGTTCTCACACCATAGTTGAAATGTTTGCTGCAGGCTATGAGCCCATCGTCATCGACAACTTAAGCAAGAGCCCTTTAGAAGTAAAATCACGCATTGAGAAAATCATTGAACGCGAAATCACTTTCCGCAAGGTTGAGCTTTGTAATCGCGAAGAGGTAGATGCCGTATTCCAGGAGTTTCCAAACATCTTGGGTGTTATTCACTTCGCAGCTTTTCTATTGGTAAACGAGAGTGTAGACAAACCTCTAAAGTACTACTACAATAATTTGTTGAGTACCATCAACCTCCTTCAAAGTATGGAGACCCGGGGCATTCGCAATATTGTTTTCTCAAGCTCTTGTGCCGTTTATGGGATGCCCGAAAATCCATGCGTTGATGAGAATACACCTGCACAACCTGCAGAAAGCCCATACGGCAATACGAAGGTGATGTGTGAAAAAATCATCCGAGATATCTCTGCGACCGGAACTATCGATGCACTTAGCTTGCGTTATTTCAATCCTATCGGCGCCCATCCATCGAGCATTATTGGAGAATTCCAAGACGGCGAACCACACCATTTAGTACCTTATATCACCGAGACTGCTATTGGTAAGCGTAAGGAATTAAAAGTATTCGGGTTTGATTATGAAACGCGTGACGGCTCATGCATTCGCGACTACATCCACGTTATTGATATCGCCAAAGCACACATCTTAGCCGTTAAATATTTGATTGACGGCAAGACCAATGGCTTTGATGTAATCAATCTTGGGTCCGGCAAAGGCTCGACCGTGCTTGAAATGATTAATGCCTTTAAACGCGCCACCGGAATTGCCATTCCTTACAGCCTTTCGCCACGTCGTGCAGGGGATGTACCGGCCGTGTATGCAAACATTGCCAAGGCGCAGCATGTTTTAAATTGGACTCCAGAAAAAAGCTTGGAAGATATGCTTCGTGATGCTTGGAATTTTGAGCAATCACTCCCTCATAAATAGTTATATGAAAAATATCATCATCACCGGCGGTGCCGGATTTATTGGCTCTCACGTAGCTCGCTTATTCGTTAATAAATACAACGAATACCGTATCATCAATGTGGACGTATTGACCTATGCAGGGAACTTGGAGAATTTAAGCGATATCGAGGATGCACCGAACTATGTGTTCGATCGCGTAGATATCGTAGATGCTACTGCCGTTGATGCATTGTTTGATAAATATCAGCCAGAAGGGGTTATTCATTTGGCCGCAGAGAGTCACGTGGACCGTTCTATCAATGATCCGTTGGCCTTTGTACGTACTAACATACTAGGTACAGTGAATTTGCTCAACAGCTTCAAACGCATTCATCAGGATTTCGAGGGCAAACGCTTTTACCACATTTCTACTGATGAAGTTTATGGTACGTTAGGTAAAGAAGGGTTGTTTGAAGAAACTACGCCATACGATCCAAACAGTCCGTACAGCGCATCAAAAGCATCGTCTGACCACTTCGTGCGTGCATATGGTGAGACCTATGGCATCCCTTACGTGGTAACCAATTGTTCGAACAACTACGGTCAGAACCAATTCCCGGAGAAACTCATCCCGCTATTCATCAACAATATCGTTGAGGAGAAACCATTGCCGGTGTACGGCGACGGCCAGTATACGCGAGATTGGTTGTATGTAGTGGATCATGCTCGTGCAATTGATCTTGTCTACCACAAAGGCAAGAACCGCGAGACCTACAACATTGGTGGGTTCAACGAATGGACCAATATCAATCTAATCAAAGTGCTGTGTGCGCAGATGGACGAGAAATTGGGTCGTGATAAAGGAAGCAGCGAGAAGCTCATCACCTATGTGAAAGACCGTCCAGGTCACGACCGGAGGTACGCTATTGATGCGACAAAAATCAACAAAGAGTTGGGTTGGGCGCCGAGTGTGACTTTCGAAGAAGGATTAGCCATTACAATCGATTGGTATTTGAGCAATTCCAAATGGTTGAAAAACGTAACCTCAGGGACTTATCAGGAGTATTACGACAAAATGTACGCCAAACGTTAATTCCGTAATTTGCGCACTGTGAAAGGCGTAGTTCTAAAAAGTACGGGAAGCTGGTACCAAGTGAGAGATTTGGAAAGCCACGAACTCTTTGATTGTAGAATCAAGGGAAAATTCCGTGAAGCCGGCATCAGAAGTACCAACCCTCTTGCGGTAGGTGATTTTGTTGAATTTGAATTTGAAGAAAAGGACGAAGGTCAAGGAATCATCTCCTCTATTGAAAACCGGAAAAATTACATCGTTCGCAAGAGCGTCAACTTAAGTAAGCGTGAACATATCATAGCGTCCAATATGGACCAAGCGCTCTTGGTGACGACTCTTGCACAACCAATGACTTCAACCGGTTTCATGGATCGTTTCTTAGCCACTGCAGAGGCATATTCGATACCCACCGTTATTGTGTTCAACAAGATTGATGTCTATGGTGAGCAGGAGACGATGGAACTTGAATACAGAGAAGCCGTGTACGCCTCCATTGGCTATATAGTCTTGAAAACCTCGGCTACAGAAGGCCAGGGGTTAGTGGAATTAAAAAACCTCCTTAAGGGAAAAACGACATTACTCAGCGGGCATAGTGGCGTCGGAAAGAGCACTTTGGTGAATACTATTGAGCCTAAATTGAACCTACGAACAGGTGAAGTGAGCCACAGTCATGGTAAGGGACAGCACACCACTACATTTGCCGAGATGCATCCTTTAAGTATTGGCGGCGACATTATTGACACCCCAGGTATAAAAGGCTTCGGGATGGTGAACATGGAAAAAGAAGAGATCAGTCATTTTTTTCCCGAGTTGTTTGCGCTTAGCAAAAAATGCCGATTCCACAACTGTATGCACGTCAATGAACCACAATGTGCGGTCAAGGCAGCACTTGAAGAGAATAAAATTGCACCAACTCGATACGAGAGTTATCTTAACCAACTAAACGATTACGATGAAGAAACACATTATCGCACTACTAACCACTAGCGCATTAGGTCTCGCCTCGTGCGGCACCCAGAAAGAAGCTGTTGCTGATCTCCCTCCTCCGCCATTAAACCCGGCGCTAGAATGGAGAAAGTCAAGTGAATTTGAATTCATCAACAAGCAGACGTTCAAGTATGCTTCAGATCAGCTTCAAAGAAAGTTGGGAACCATCAAAGAGGGTCCTGTTGTTTTCATTGATGTACCATTCCTTTTGCTAAATCAAAATACAATGAATAGGTACTTTGATAATACCAATCGCCCTTTGGATCTTGAAATTCGTGAGGCGCAAGAGATAAGTAGGTTCGACTACAATCGAGATGCTTTAGAATTCCTAAGACTGTGTCAAGAAAGTGGTGTTGAAGTTATACTTATGGCTGAAGAACAGGAAGTGCTGCCTACGGTTGAAGATCTGGCTAAGAAGAACCTTGTTGTAATGCCTTCCCTTTATGACGGCACACCGAATTACGGGAAAATCGGCCGCAACATAACGATGCTTGATATGGCGCAATCGAACAGAATTGCACTCATTTTAACCACGTCGTTAGGGGAAGCTACCAGCTTAACCGGTATGGGTCGTGCGCTCAATGAAAATATGGACGAGTTGTACCGCGTTCACGGCGATAAGTTAATCGTCTTCCCTAATCCAGCATTCAACTAAATGAGGGCACTACTACAACGCGTTAGCGAAGCTAGTGTTGTAGTGGATGGCGCAGAAATAGGCGCTATCGAAAAAGGACTGCTCGTTCTCTTAGGTGTAGAGCCAGACGATACCGAAGAGGATGCGGATTGGCTTTGTGGTAAAATAGCCAGAATGCGGTTGTTCCCTGATAACGAGGGTGTAATGAATAGGAATGTGATGGAAGCCGATGGCCAATTTTTAGTGATTTCACAATTCACCCTTCACGCTTCAACAAAAAAAGGCAATCGCCCGAGCTATATGAAAGCATCTCGCCCATCTCATGCTGAACCAATGTATGAGTACTTTATGGAGCAACTCTGGCATGTAAGCAATTTACCTGTTAAGGGGGGGGAATTTGGTGCCGATATGAAAGTTAAACTCATTAATGACGGTCCTATTACTATATGGATCGATTCAAAAAATAAAGAATGATGACAGTAGATCCTATAAACGTTCCTTCAAATTCACCCCTGGGCAAACTACAAGAAGAAGTTCACGAGTGGATTGTAAACCACGGCGTACGTTACTTCAACGAACTCACAAATATGGCACAGCTCAGTGAAGAAGTTGGTGAAGTCGCTCGTATCATTGCACGCCGCTACGGTGAGCAAAGCGCAAAAGACAGCGATAAAGCAAAAGACCTTGGCGAAGAGCTCAGCGACGTACTTTTTGTTGTGCTTTGTTTGGCCAATCAAACAGGTACTGATCTACAATCTGCCTTCGATAAAAAGATGAATGTCAAGCGCGAACGCGACCACGACAGGCATCATAAAAACGAGAAGTTGAAATAGGGAAGCACCCCTCTAGAGGGCTTTTTTGTGCTTGAAAATTTTAGCATTATCTAAACCGCAATTCAAACCCAGTGCTAATCCAGCGTCCCGGTTGAGCCACATTGCCTCGATCGAAGTACTGAGTGCTAAATACATTATTGATATTTACAAAGGCTTGGAACGGGATTTGGCGAAGTGTAATTCCCATAATCGGTGCCCAGTACACTTTGGCATCAGCAATAACAAAAGGCGTATAATCGACCTCATTTCCTGTGCTCGCTTCGCGGTAGGTTCCTACCCTGTCCTGAGCTGTCAATGCCCACTTCAGGTACAAACCCCTACCTAATCTATTATTGACGGTGATGTTGGCTTTAGCCGCTATGTAATCTAGAGCATACAAAGAGCTGTAATCGACCTCGGGTGTAGATCCGTTGATTAAAAGAACCGAACCTATCACACTACGTACAAAGTCTTTGCGCTTTGATGCATAGTAAGCGAAGTTGGCCTCTAAACCCGTTAGATTCAGGGAAGTAATATTCTGTGCATACGCCGTATCATTACCCGGGTATGTCACCCAATCAATCAAGTTCGCCGAACGGCGGTGGAATACAGCCGCATTGTAGCGAATGTTCTTATCTATACCTTTACGTATACCTGCTTCGAGATTTAGCGCGCTCTCATGTTCCAAATCAATGGAACCAAAAGCATTGCCTCGTGCATAATACAACTCCGTATAGGTAGGGTAGCGAACACTTTGGTCTGCAGAAGCGTAAGCCGTAGTGACCTTTCCTAATTTGTAAGCCACATCAACACCAGGGCTCCATGCGTTAATAAAACTTTCTTCACCCAACTGTCGCTGATTTAACATTACACCTGCGTTAACGCGCATTGGTCCAGCAATAAATCTGTGCTCTAGAGAATAACTAATATTTAATTGACCTTGGTGGCGGGTATACGAATCGGACCAACCCGGAATAGGTGTTTGGTCAACCACACCGACAGTACCCAATGCATTGGAGAGAATATTATCGTAACGGAGGTTGATACCCGCTGTTGTAGTATGCAGCGGATTCCACTCATAGGTAGCCCGTTTATTGAGTGAATAGGCAGCGGTTTTGTGATGGTTGTGCCCC
>CAJWZE010000023.1 GCA_913049845.1 uncultured Cryomorphaceae bacterium | reverse complement strand
GTGAAGGCGACCTCGTAAATGCCGACGGAGAGTTCGCCTCCGACACGGGATAGGCTGAAAAGAAGGACATAACCGCCCAAGGCTCCAATGACTTTAAAAAGGAGCACTACGGCGCCTCCCTTCGCAAGGGTTGCACCGATGGGGTTTTGTATGAATTGGTTAATCCTACTTCGCATGGTTTTATGCCAAAAAAAAAGCTTGTGGAGGCGAATATACCGCTTTACTAACGCGCAAGAGTTGGCTTTTGTACATTTGAGAAATGAAAATAGCTGTGAATGCTCGTTGGTTACTGCCCGGAAAATTAGAGGGTACTGGGGTCTACACCCTTCGAATGCTGAAGCAGATCATTCCTGCCTTTCCAAAGTACGACTTTCATTTACTCTTGGACCGTCAGTTCGATACGGACCCATTGGGCCTCGACTTCCCTAACCTCTACTACCATGTCGTTTTGCCTCCAGCGCGCCACCCGTGGCTTTGGGCGATGTGGAACAATTGGGCCGTTCCGCAGATGTTGAAGCGTTTAAATATAGAATTATACTGGTCGCCAGACGGACTACCGGCAAAGACGAGGATTACCCAATGGCTAACCATTCACGACCTCAACTTTGAGCACCATCCTCAGTGGGTCCCTGCACCTGTGGCGAAATATTACCGAAAGAACGTTAAGCGAGGCGCGAAATTGGCCGAAAAGGTCTTTACTGTTAGTCATTGGAGTAAGGATGATATCAAAGCAACCTACGGGTTGCCTGAGGAAAAAATCTCGGTGACCTACAATGCCCCGCAACGAAAATTTACACCGGGAACTGAGAGCAATGAAGAGACGTATTTCTGTGCTGTTGGTGCATTGACCCCTCGTAAAAATTTGAAAACGCTGCTTTTAGCTTTTGATAAGTGGTGTTCTGAAAATACTAAAGATTTCGTCAACCTTCGAATTGCTGGTGCTCCGCATTTTAGCGACCCAGAATTAAAAAGTGTAGTAGATGGATTGAAGCATCGAGACCGTATTAAATGGATGGGGCGATTAAACGATAGTGAGTTAGAGAAACTGTACCGAGGCGCTATTGCCTATTGTATGCCAAGCGCGATGGAAGGCTTCGGCATTCCTCTGGTGGAAGCCATGCAGTGCGGCACGCCTGTTATTGCATCTGATAATAGTGCTATAACGGAAGTGGTTGCCGATAAAGGGTTATTGGTTCCAACTTATAATGTTGATGCTTGGGCAACTGCTTTGGGGCGCATACAACAAGAACGTACGTATTGGAGTGCCTTGGCGCTGGAGCGCGGCGCAGATTTTGACTGGGCTACAAGTGCCCAGCCATGGATTGATGCGTTGAAAGGATGAAGCTGCAACACCATATAGACGCGTTGTTTGAAGCAGGCACAGACGAAGCTGGACGCGGATGTCTCAGCGGACCCGTGACCGCAGCCGCAGTTATTCTGCCAAAGGACTTCCACCATCCTATATTGAACGATTCAAAGCAATTGACCGAGAAGCAGAGGTATATGCTACGTCCCATCATTGAAAAAGAATGCGTTGCTTGGGCAGTGGCTCATGTGAGCCCTGAAGTGATCGATGAAATCAATATTTTGAACGCCAGCATCTTGGGGATGCACCGCAGTATAGATAAACTAAAACAGCGTCCCGACTTTATCGCTGTGGACGGCAATAAATTCAAACCGTACCAAGAAATCCCACACCATTGTCAGGTCAAGGGTGATGCTACCTACATGAATATTGCGGCGGCTTCAGTGTTGGCGAAAACCTACAGGGACGACCGGATGAAGGAATTGGCCACAGAATACCCAGAATATAGGTGGGAGCGAAACGTGGGCTATCCAACCAAGCAGCACCGCGATGCTATTCGAGCATTTGGCGCAACTCCTCACCACCGCAAGAGTTTTCAGCTTTTACCCTCACAGCTCAACCTATTCAGCGACTAATTAATTTGTGAAAAACTAACTCATGTGGGCATACCTGGTGCGCCAAAGAGGTCGTTAGCTTTGAACCAAAGCCTTGGTTCATGTTACACCGCAATACTTACTTCCTTCCCTTTTTATTTACGCTGATTTTGACGAGCTGTTATACTGCGCCTGAGTCCAATCCTTCTACTGCGCTTATTCCGATGAATAGCGCATTGGTGCTGAGTATGAATGATGCACAAGAGTTAGTGAAGTTTATAGATTCTACCGATATGCCTGCAGCAGCAGCAGTTCCCCTGGGAGATTTAATGAGTATGAGTAAAGGCATTTGGACAGGCGCATTATGTAGATCAGGTGCCGATAAAATGGATTGGATATGGACCACTACGATGGGTGATAGCAGCCGTATGAGCGGTCACCAAGACGGTAGTATAATAGCACTTGATTCCAACTATTTTGGCCTAAAATCCGGCTCTTCAGTGGCAATAAGTACTAGTAAAATGTTGTTGCAAGCAGCCCTAAATCAAAAAGGCAGCGGATATAATATCATCGAAAATGCCGGCTTTGAGAAATTATGGAACAACGCGAACAGTAGCGATGCTCTGAATCTTTTTGTGCAGCACGAGGAGCTTTCTTCAGTGGGTTCTTGGTTTGTGGATGAAGATTGGGGTTGGACCGAGCATCTAGCAACTTGGTCGGAAATAGATATCGATTTTGGCAAGGGGCGTGTGTTGCTCACTTCTGTGAGTATTAACCCAGATTCAACAAATACATTTTTTAGCACATTTAATACCTCTCCTTCAAGTGCCTCGGTAAGTGAAATTATCGCAGCTTCAGCATCTCACGCAGTGAAGATGAACGTGGGGAATTCAGTAGAATGGCTGCGCGGGTATAACACGCATAGAGGTAAGAAACAGCGATTAAAGCAGGCACTGGCATTACTAGATCCGCTCGAGATCGAGCCACTTGCAGCTGCGAGTTGGTTCGAAGGCAGCTTTGTGAATGTGGGCTACGGCCAGGAAAAGGTCCTCGCCGCTAGGCTGGTAAACCCGGATGAGGTTAGTGAGCAATTGGGGAAATTGAGCCCTGGCAACTCTCTATTCCAAGGTCATCCGCGCGGTACTTTGCAGGAAGGTAACCGCTTCCTCTTTAGTGCACTATTTGGCTGGTGGTATAAAAATCTAGGCACTCCCTCGTGGATGATTTATGACGATTGGCTCCTTGTTTCCTCTTCAGCGCAAACTTTGGAGGTCTATTCAAATGAATTGGTTGCAAAGGCAACTTGGGACAATGTGGAATCACTACGTACACTTGCAAAGGGTATAGATAAGAAGAGTCACTTTAGTGTGGCCTTTACAACGCAGTCAGAATCGGCCACGAAATATTTGAATTTTCCTGAAAAGGAGGGCGCTAAGGAATTCGTAATTCACGGGAATCTTGAAGTGAAGAATGACCTCACCTTTGGAAACGCGCGAAGTACAGAAGTAGAAAAGGAAGAATTAGAAACCAGTACGTATTTATGGTCGACATCGCTCGAAAGTGGTGCCTCTGCAGGTCCTTGGATGGTTAAAAATCACAGGTCCGGCAAAAACGATATCGTAGTACAAGACGAAAGCCACATCTTGTACTGGATTGCTGCCGACGGAACGGTAAGCTGGAAGAAATTGCTGGGGGAACCTGTGACTGGAAAGCTGTACCAAGTAGATCTTTTCAAGAACAACAAATACCAATTGCTCTTTGCAACCAAGACTAAATTACACTGTGTAGACCTCTTGGGACGCGATGTGGAAGAGTATCCCGTGACCCTCCCTGCGCCTACCAATATAGGGGTGAGCGTACTCGATTATGACCGCAACAGAAACTACCGCTTCCTAGTAGTAGCTGGCACTAAACTGTACAACTACTCTAGCGAAGGAAAGCGTATTGAAGGATGGAAAACCGATGCTGCCCAGCAAACGCTGATTTCGGCCCCGGAGTTATTCCAGAAAAATGGTAAAGACTACATCGTCACCAGTACCGCTACTAAGTTGCTTATCTTGAATAGACGTGGTGAAGAGCGCGTTAATACAGAAAGCACTACCTCTTCAAATTCTCCTTGGGTAATCAAAAACGAGTCAATTCCCTACGCTGAGCGTGTTGGAAATCAAGGTGAATTACAGCGCCAAAGCTGGGACGGTTCGAGTTCTACCTCTACCGACCCTATGGGTGAAGTACTAGGACTGAGTTTTGAAAGCTACGGCAAGGTGTTATGGAACACCGAAGAGGTCGAGGTACGCAGTGAAAACGGCACTCAAAGATTTAAAGTCGAAGGAATAGAAAACGTGTTGTGCTATCCAGGCGGTACTGGTCTTATTGTAGGAGCTTCAGCCATACAAGTAGTAAATCTAAAAACAGGTGAAAACTATGGGAGCTTTACCGGCAATTCAGCAGTTGCAGGTAGATTAAGCCCAACAGGGATGCCGGTCTTAGTCATCCGTCAAGGCGGAGCAATAATTTGCTATGAACTTTGATTTTTATGCATTATTTCTTTCGGAAGAAGATTTCAATTGGCGCACCGTGGAAATCAAATTCCTTACGCATTCTATTCTCCAAATAACGCTTGTACGGTTCTTTGATGTACTGAGGCAGATTCGCGAAAAAAGCAAACTGCGGCGTATACGTAGGCAACTGTGTACAGAATTTAATCTTTACATATTTCCCCTTCACTGCCGGAGGTGGATAGTTCTGAATTATCTCTAACATCGTGTCGTTCAATTTAGAGGTTGAAATACGCTGCTTACGGCGCTCGTATACCTTCACGCCTTCCTCAAAAGCCTTCAATACGCGTTGCTTAGTGAGCGCGCTGGTGAAGATGATTGGGAAATCCGTAAACGGCTCTAGTTTCTTTCTGATATTGGTCTCAGCATCGCGCATGGTATTGGTTTTTTTCGATACCAAATCCCATTTATTAATGACCATCACTAAACCTTTCTTGTTCCTTTCTACTAAAGAAACAATACTTAAATCCTGTGCTTGAAAACCACGCGTCGCATCAACCACCATCATGCATACGTCCGCATGCTCAATGGCACGAATAGAACGCATATTTGAATAGAACTCAAGGTTCTCGTGCACCTTACCCTTTTTACGGAGTCCAGCAGTATCGAGCAGCATAAAGTCAAATCCAAATTTATTGAAGCGAGTATTCACTGTATCGCGTGTAGTACCGGCGATGTCCGTTACAATGTTACGCTTCTCGTCGAAGAGTGCATTGACAATGGAAGATTTCCCTGCATTAGGACGACCGACGATGGCCATATTTGGTAGGTCCTCAAAATCGTCCAAAAGATTTTCATCCATGTGCTCGGTGAGTTCATCCAATAGGTCTCCTGTTCCTCCTCCGTTAACTGCAGAAATTGTATGGTACTTCTCAATCCCGAGACCGTAAAATTCGGTCGCCTCTAGCTCAAGCATACTGTTATCCACCTTGTTGACGGCGTAAACTACAGGCTTCTCCGTTTTACGAAGTAGATCAGCAATAATCTTATCAAACTCTGTGAGCCCAGCTTGTAAGTCCAAAACAAAGAGTATGACTGACGCTTCATCTAGGGCCAATTCTACCTGCTGGCGAATCTCTCCTTCAAAAACATCCTCTGAACCTTCAATGTAACCACCGGTATCTATAACTGAAAACTCCTTACCGTTCCAATCGCTCTTACCATAGTGGCGGTCACGAGTGACACCCGCGACAGAATCTACAATAGCATCTCTGCGCTGGATAAGTCTATTGAATAACGTGCTTTTACCCACATTTGGGCGTCCCACGATGGCAACGATATTGCTCATATCTACTGTTTATAACCGAAGCGCTTGAGCTCTAAGTCGCTATCACGCCAGTTCTTTTTAACTTTTACAAAGGTCTCAAGATGCACCTTCTTAGCAAAGAACTTCTCGAGTTGTTTTCTTGCACCTATTCCGACCCTTTTCAGCATAGAACCACGGTGCCCTATAATTATTCCTTTCTGGGAATCGCGCGCAACGTAAATCACTGCTCGCATCCGAATGATATCCTCGGTTTCCTTGAAATCCTCAACATCAATCTCAACCGAATATGGGATCTCTTTATTGTAATTCAACAGAATCTGCTCACGAATGATCTCACTCACAAAGAAGCGCTCTGTTTTATCTGTAAGTGCATCCTTGTCAAAATAAGGAGGACTCTCCGGTATTAGCGAGATCAATCGATCTAGTAGATAGGGTGTATTCGCCTCTTTTAACGCTGAAATAGGAATAATTTCTGCATTTGGTATAGCCTCGCCCCAATACGACACTTCTTCCTCGAGCTTTTCTTGGTCCGTCGTATCTATCTTATTGACAATCAATAGAACCGGGAATTTCGTGTTCAGCAACTTTTCAAAGAATCCTTGATCCTTCAGTGCTCTATCTCCGGGCTCTACCAAATAGAGAAACACATCTGCATCTTCAAACGCATCCGAGACAAACCTCATCATATGCTCCTGCATTTTATAGGCGGGCTGGATGACACCGGGGGTATCTGAAAAAATAATCTGATACTCCGGCTCGTTAAGGATACCTAAAATACGGTGACGCGTAGTCTGTGCCTTGGGTGTAATGATACTTAATCGCTCACCCACCAAGGCATTCATCAAAGTGCTTTTTCCAACGTTTGGATTGCCTATGATATTTACAAAGCCCGCTTTGTGTTCCATGCGGTAAAGATGCAGCGAATATTCTTTATAATCGCAAGGGTTATTGCGCCCAGAGTTGTTCCGAAGAAGGTACCGTCTTGTTTCTGCCCAAGAAGAGGGCATTGTATCTCGACGCCACAATGAAACACCAAGCATTAGAACTAAAGCAAGGCTCTGTATTTAATGTTACCAATAGGTTTTCTGTTCCTATGTGCTGCCTTTATTAGCCATATAAAGGCAACTTCATCAAAGGGGCCTGTGAGCCATCCTTTTTTCAATTCTTCAAGGACTGCTTCTGATTGCAACCCTGTCGCGGTCATTGCAAGAGATAGCCCTCCTGCAAGCGACATAATTTTATCTCATCTAAAAGACATATTGGTTGATTTGAAAAATGATTACGCTTATGCAAGCTTTCGAGAATCTAACTGAGCACGAACATCCTTAGCGTAATTCTCATCTACCTTATAGTTCCACATCACTGCAATAGCAATGAGTGTACATATAATTGGTAGTCCCGAAAACACCAAACGAAGACCTATTACAGCTCCTTCAGGCTGCACCTCTGCACCACTTTGGTAGTTCACTAAGGTCAAGATTAGTCCACTCAGCGCTCCTGCAAAGGCGAATCCGAGCTTTACCATCCACCAATAAATAGCGCCAAAGACACCCTCGCGACGTTTTCCTGTATTTAGTTCATCAATATCTAGCACATCTGAGGTCATCGACATCATGATGGTAAATAGCCCACCGATGCCAAAAGAGTGGAACGGCAATGCAAATAGGAATATATATGGCTTCCCAGGAATCATTAAGAACCAGAGGAGCGTGTATCCTATTATCGAAATAGACTGCGATAAAATAAAAGCACGCTTCTTACCCATGGTCTTCGCCATTCGGGCAACAATAGGAATAACAATAAAGGTGGTTACAATAGCTCCTACAGAACCAAACAAGGTAGGCCATACGCCAGGAGCAGCACCATTAAAGAGGTACGAACGAATGACGAAGTAGGTAAAGCTAGCAACAGTGTTAAATCCGTTAAAAATCAAAAATGTTGCAATACATAATTTTCTAAACGGTGGGGACGAAAATGCTTCAACGAAGTTCTTCGCTATCTTATTGACACTGCTTAAGATTCCCTTTAAGTCCAAGGGCTCATAATCACTCCTGTCTTTTGTGCTTTCTCCTTTGATGAAGATCGCCGGCGCAATTGCACAAAGCGTGAACACTGCTGCTACCCAAATGGACAATGAGCGCGTTGCTTGATCTGCCGTAGCAAACCAAGATGGATCATACATAATCACCCAAAACCACGGAGCAATAACCCAAGCCCATTGGCCAATCCACTGAGAAATGGCCATTACACTGGTTCGTTCGTGATAATCATCGCTCATCTCATAGCCCATACTAACATACGGCACACCGAAAATGGTCAGACCCAAATAGAAGACAAAGGACCACACCATAACATATGTGAAGTTATATGCTACACTATTTTCACGATACAACTGCCACAACATTGCAAAAGCAAAGCCCATGAGTAAAGCACCCCAAAAGACGTATTGACGACGGCGTCCCCATTTACTTCTTGTATTGTCTGAGATGAATCCCATAATAGGATCTATAATACTGTCGAAAGCTCGTGGTGCGAAGAAAATGACACCCCACATCCAACCTGGGAAGCCCAAATCTTGAACCAATACTACCATGAAAATACTCATAGCCGCCGGGAACATTTGATTGGCCAACATACCAATACCAAATGCTATTTTTGGCCCCATTGGAACTGTGTTCGTTGCACTCATCTACGCTTCAGGTTTCGGTATTTTAATTATGGTTTGAAGCGCCTGAGCCTCGATGGAAATCGTAGTTATTTCACCACTAATCTCTAGATCAAAGCTTCTGGCTTGCGATCCTTCATTGAAGACCACTACTACAAGCGATCCGTCAGTATTTTCTGCCGCTGTAACCATTAAATCTTTATCGCTGCACGCAGCCTCAACCACATTAGCACCTGGACGAATGAACTTGCTGAAATGTTGCAATACATAGAACATAGGCGTATAGTATACCTCATCATTTTCAGTATCGACAATGACCGGTGCTATACACCAGTTATTTGCCCAATTCGGACCACCTTGGCGGTCAAGAACCATATTCCAATCGACCCAACCTTGTACCCAATGGTTCAAACAACCAATGATATCGCGGGCATAACGATTCACTGGTGCATATCTCGGATGCAAATGACGGTTGGCCTCTTCGCGCCAGTAATACCCCCAGTCTGTCGATTCTTTTTCCCAATACCAATGGTCATTTTTCCACTCCGGAACTTGATTGTCAACACAAGCCTCAGTCTGAAGCAATAGCATTTCTGGAGCACTATTGTATGCGTAGTTTAATTCTTCAGGGAAATAATCGTAGGTACTTTCGTACCAGTGAACAGCCATACCGTCATAGTATTTCTTAGACTCCTCATCCTTATACATCACATCTGCCCACTCTTGGATTCCTTGACGATTCTGATCATAGCCTAAAATGATTAAGTCGCCTTTACCATCTGCTTCCAGCTGTGGACCCAAGTGCTCGTTAACGAATCTGGTCATTTCTTCAGGTGAGTAGTGCATACTCTCCCAGCTACCACCGTTTCCGTGCGGCTCATTTTCAACAGTGAAGCCCCAAATATCAATACCTTCAGCATTGTATGCATCGACGTACTTACTAAAGAATAAGGCCCAGGTTGGATAATACTCTTGCTTGAGTTTACCCGCGCGCCATTCGTTGTTATCTTTCATCCAAGGCGCGGCTGACCATGGGGAAGCAAAGAGATTAAAACCCTCATGACTAATATTCTGCGCATCCTTAATCATTGGAATAAGGTCATCTCTGTCTTCTTCGATAGTGAAATGCTCGAGATTAACATCCCCTTCTACAGGCGTGTAAGAGTAATTGCTCACGGAAAAATCACACGAATTCATGTGTGTACGTGCCAGACTGTATGCAGAACCCTCTTTAGAAAAATAAGCCTCTAAAACCTCCATGCGGTTTTCCGGGCTGAGCTGGTTCAAGTTGTAAGCCGAAGATTCAGTAAAGGCACCACCGAAACCAATGATTTCTTGACGTTTTACTTCTGTGTTGACCCTTATGGAAGAATGGTTTTCTGACTTTTCAAAAGCACTTACTTGTTGTAAATTCTTACCGGATGCTGAAGTTTCAAATACATTAACCTTCATATCTAATTCTGGGCTACAGGCCTGTATAATTAGGACAAGGCTTAGGACGGGTATAAATTTCGTTTTTATCATTCTTTCTTGAATCGGTCTCTAACAGCAGTAAAGACCTCTTTTTTAGTTCTATCAATATTGACAATCCCCCAAAACTCCTCGTTGGGCGAGCCGTCGTATGGAACACCGCTGCTGTTAGGTGCCCAACCTCCAATATCTTGAATTGCCGGATTACCCGCCTTCCACCAACCGTCGGTGAATGAGAAAAGGGTCATACCTTCAAATTCATGAGCGTGAAGTTCTAATTCGTCTATAATATTACTTACCGCGACCGCCTGAGCACGTTCGTTCACACCTTGCTGAAGCGAGTCCTTCTCGATAGTCATATAGCTGTCTGCGCCCAACTCAGAGAAGTAAAACGGCTTATCACTCTTCAATCGCCAATCGGTAACAAATGAGGCGGGTAGGTCCCAACGATATACATTAAAACCCCACATATCCAAATTACGACCGTAATACATTGCGGTTGAATCTGGTACTTCTCCGTGGGCTGTGGTTACCTGATGCGTGCTGTCAACTGTGTGAATAGCATCTGTTGCCGCTTCCAATGTGGTATACCAATTCATCAAATCACCGTTAAACCATTCTGGATGGTAATTGTATTCATTACCCAACTCCCAAAAGTAGATAGCGGGATGGTTCTTGTACTTTATGACGTAATCTAAATATGTTCCAGAGTACAAATCGTAGACACTGTCTTGGTTGTATCCAAAGCTGGTGATGACCTTCATTCCTCGCTCGGCAAGCTTGTCTAATACCGACTCATCTGTAATAGGCATATACACACGAATAACCGAAATTCCCGCCTCTTTCATCAGATCTAAATCTTGATCAAGATACTCCCAACTGCGCTGGATTTTCCCGACATTTACAGGGTGGTAACATACGGCCTTAAAATATTCTGCAGGCGGTTGTTTATCTTGGGTAGGTGGGCTCACCTCGCTACCACAAGCAGCTAGTAAAATAATCGCAAAAAGAGCAATAAATTTCTTCATTCTAACGTCTTATTTTTGGTGCGCTAACGGTCTGTAAAAGTGCAGTAGTATCTCCTTCAAAAGTCTTCGTTATTCTGTGACCTCCTCGAGTCAAGCGTTCAAAAGCTCCTTCATCAACTAAATCCCATAGACCGAATTTAGCTTGACCTTTCGAGGTGATTAAACCAAAATGATTTTCTGAGCCTTCTGGATGGTTCGGGTCCTTCCATTGCTCGTCAAAGGCTTCAAAATAGAAGCAACTAATACCTTCGGCATCGGTCCACTCACGCATCGCTTTGTGGTAGATAGCTTGCTTATACTCATCCGCAGCAAAAGAACCGTTCTTCCCGTAGAGACCAACGCTAATGCTTGACCAACCTGTTTCACCAATATGAATGGGTTTATCCGGATCTATACCGTGTACGTAGGCCTTCACACTTTCATACTGTCCCTGGGCATAAAATACAGCACGCTGTATAGCCTTTAGAACGCGGTCGTGATTAGAAAACCCATTTACCTCGTCTGCAGGACTCTGCCAATAAGTGCTGTTGTAATGTGTGTCATGAAACGGATAGGTGTGCATACTCACGAAATCCACGGCCATAATTAGCTCTTCTAACTCACGCATATGGTAGGATATTTCCCCTCCGCCCCATGAGGCAAAATTATCTGAAGAAGTCACCCAAAGATTTGCTGGCAATTTTCCCATACGTTTCAACTCTTGTAGGTAATTCACATATTTCAGTATGACTGAAGGGTGTACAAAATAACTCGCTGCCCAATGAACCATGGCTTCGTTACCAACGGCGACAATCTTTACAATATCTGGGTACTCATTAGCATAACGAATTGCCTTTTGAATCTCGCTAGTATTGTTCTCCTCACTTTCTATACTGTGATCGGGAGCCTCAGAAGTCCAAGCACCTTGACAATCTATCCAAGCGCCCAGCATAACATACATTTCGAACGAAGAATCTTCCTCCTTAAGTGCCTTTATAGCCTCGAGTACATTGGGTGCATGTGGGAGTTGTAAGTTATACGTACGAAGCAATCGAATTCCCATTGCCGACATGATTTTCAAATCTTCCTTTAGCTCTTCAATGGTAGGTTGCTCGTCCCTATTCTTACCTCTATATCCTCCGTATGAGATTGCTCGGTATGCAGGGTTCCCAAGTATTTCTTTTGCACTCTTACTCTTTGCCATAGGCTCATTTGTAGAATTACAAGAACTCAACATAAGAAAAACTAACAATGCGCTAAAGCCGAGAATCGTTCTACCTGCTTCTTTCATTCAATCTAATTTCGCAACAGATACAGTTATCTGTTTTACGTTGTTCGTTCTACGGAACAATTCAGAAGTTAGCTCAACACTCAACGTGCTGCCTGATACTTCTTCTATACCTGCTTCCGTGTTTACTTCTAATTTAGCTGCTTCAGCAAGCTTATATACAATAGGGACTTGACAGTAAGTGAAGGCCAAGCCACCGCTTGGAACGGCAACCTTGGCTGCTTCATTATCTAGATTTACAAACTGGAACTCGCTCGCAGTCTCTAAGAATTCTTCTGCACGAAGAATCTTCGGTATAAAGCTCAACTGACCGTTTTTAACGGATACCCCAAGCTCGCCGAATCGGCTGATCAAATCCTCTTTTACCTGACCGGTCATGCCCGGCTGCTGTACTCCTTTACCCCACGGTGTGTGGGAATATGGATCTGTAGGGAATGCACCATAGAGATCTGGGCTCTTGTGCGCTCCAATACCTGCAAGGATTTCGAAATAGTGATTGTACATGCGTCCAATCAATACGCCGTCCTCCGTCTGTAAAGCTTCGTTTGTATTTTCGTATGCAGCCAGCAAAAGCTTGCTCACCATATGCCAGTAAATAGATCCCAATCCTTCATAGCCGAAGAATGTGCCTGAACGACCCGTAAACGACTTGTGGTCGAACACCTCTTCAAAGATTGCTGCCAAAAGTCCGCGGTCCGCTGCCACTAGATTAGCATACTTTTCAGGTAGGGCATCTAAGGCCACATCTAAGCTGTTCACATTGTTGAACATGCCATTGAAGTGGTATACGCCGTTTCGATCACGTAATACAACGGTCTTATCTCCTGATTCAAGAAGTGCTGCCAATAATTTTGAAGCCCCAGCCCGTGCCGCAGGAATGCAGTTTTTCGCGGTATATCGGGGTAAATCTTTGTTCGGATATAAAAGGTAGCTGTACTGGTCCTCACGGAACAATGCACTCGCTTTCAATGCATCCAAAACATCCGCGCTCTGGGCTGCAGATAAATATCTCGCGCTTAATACCGCAACTTGACCTTCAAGCATTTCTGCGAGGTAGCTCACCTTTACAGCATCACCATCGACAGTCATCAAATTGTAAGCGTGGTATAATCCGTCTTCACGCTTGTTGGCGCGAATACTCTGCTCCATATAAGCTTTGGCTAATGCAGCAAAAGTTCTAATCTCCACAGCACTTACCGTTTCAAACGCTCCAGAGAATCCTTCATTATAAATGACCAAGCGGTAGGCACTTGCTGGTTCACCCAAAGCATCCAATACCGCCTTTCTCTGAACATCATCAAAGCCCGTTTCAATAAGACCTTCATTTGCCTTCAATGCTGCTGTAACGCCACAAAAGAATGTGGCAAGCTCTGCACTTAGCTTCACTTCATCGTTCTGACCTTCAAGAATACCTTCAAAGAAGTCCAGGAATCTACGCAGGTAATACAGCGTTACCATACTCACCCCGTTACCTACAAGCGCATTGTTCGCATCGTTCCATTCCGGACGCTGAGTATTCATCCAAATACCCCCTTCAGGAATGAAGTTACTGACCTTTGCGAGCACAGTAGCGAGAATTTTCTCTATGAAATTCACTTTATGAATCTCAAAATTACCGTTCAATAATAATGCACCATCTGCACCAACAGCAGCGCGACGCGCTTGAATAGCCTCTTCTTCTTTATAGTCGAAATCGATTGTGTTCTTTGGATCGGTAAGAAGTTCTTGGTATTCCTTGATGCGGTAAGGAACATTTGCATAGACGAAGTGCTCCTGTTCAAAATACTCCTTCAAAGTACCCGGGTAATAGGCTTCGATGAATTCCAAGAACTTCAATAAGTAGATGATCTGGTGATCGCCCCAATACCCAATGTACGACCATGGATTATCAGGTTCAATGGTTTCCCAATCAAAACCTTCTTTTACCACACGGTATGGATTGTAACCGTCAAAGGTTGTTGCATTCAAGAATTTGTGAATCATACCCTCTATAAATTCAGGGTATGAATGTGCCAATGCCTCCCAGTTCTGAAAGATATCACGCCAGTTTCCTTGATAGTCCAAGATTTTCTCACCCGTCACCTCGTCACGGGTGTTGATTGAGAACTTATTCCACGGACGCGAAGGATCGCCATGACGACGGCTAAACTTTAATGGCAAATATTCCAAAGCAAGACGCTTAAAATCGTCGTCAGGGGTAGCTTCGGCTAATGCTTTCATAGATTGAAGGTCGAACACATCATCCAGACCGTCAATCAAAGCGGCATTGCGTGCATGCACCTCCTTGTTCGCCTTAGACATATATTTATCAAAATCAGCCTTCTCTATGTTATAATTGTCGTCGAAAATCCCGCCGCGCATAATGTTGAACATAGTGTTAGCAAAATGACGGATATTGAGTAGCCTATCGTTGGTAAGTTGCAAACCATCAGAGGCCGCTACCAATTCTACCAAGTGCTTGGATCCTTCTTCAACATCAGCCAAAAGTTCAGCTTTCAGCTCCTGTGGATTGCTTAGGGCCGCCATAAGGTCAGTAACCTCAACAGGTCCTTTGTTTACATCAGCAACAATGCTCCACCCTTCAGAAGCACCAGCTGCGAGGTTCACCTCGTCACATACGAAGTAAGCGCCTCGCTCCGCTTTAATGTCAACCTCTTGGGTCAGCGTCACCCCTTTGCGAAACGCATCAAGCTGCTTTGAACACAAAAGTTTTGTTGAATTTGGACGATCCAGTGACCAAGCAACGTTTACTCGTAATGCCTCACTTGGCTCAGCCTTATCGACTATAACTGCACTTAGAGAGAACAAGCCAAGACCGCATTCCTTCTCGAGTTCACACTTTTTGTAGGCATCGACGAGATTCGAAGAGGTTTGCTGCAAAGATGTCTCAACACCGTACGGTATCAAATTTTGTAGACCGTCTGCAAATCGAACACATAGGGCATCAGAGCCTATATTGGTTAACTGAGATTTACGAACATAGCCATATTTGTCACTCGAATTCCAATCATAGGTAAAAGATAATTCTAAATCATAGTTTATTTCTTCAAAGCGAATTTTGTTCCCGTAGGCGTTCTTGTAAAGGTTTCTACTCACCTTATAAACTCCATCGTGTTTCGACGAAAACGGCTCCCATAGACTCACCTTATCGCTGCGCTCTACCAAACAAATCGTCTTCGAACCAGTAAATTCTGCGCTCTCGGCAATCTTATCGTCGGTGTAGTAGGGGAACAGTGCAAATTCGCTGTTTTTACGACCTGCGGATAATCCACCAGTGCTCGATAAGAACATCCAATGATTTGAATTACTTACGATACTCATGAAGAACGGCCGCATAGCATCATAGTTTGAAATTTTATAATATGATTCAGCGTCAATTTTGACTTCCTCCCCTTTGACCACAACATCATGGCCCTGCATTATTTGATCGCCAAGAAAAATAATTTCCCCTTCTTTCATAGTTTTTGTTGTACCCCCCGATTTCAGCAAATGTTCGATTTAACGGATTATTGGTATACTTAATCGGTCTTGGGTTTTGCTAGTTCTTAGAACCAATTCTATTGAAGACACTTTTAAAGTCTAGCTTAAGCCATAAAGCAATTATTTGCTGCGTTTTTAGTCATAATCTCCCTTAAAACTTGCCAAAACAAGTATAAAAACTAGAATTGACCTGCAATCCGGACAATTGCAGGACAAAACATATTTCCGCATTTTATACTTCCAAGTGCCCTTTAATACTGCCTAGACTGGTGTATCTTCACTTAATATCAACATATTGGTTCATGAACAGCGCCCTAAGCTTCTCTCTACTTCTTTCTTTTTCCTTCTTGTTACCCTTGAATATCAGCGCTCAGTGCGGTCAGAATTACGACCATTACGTTGGCCGGATTGTTAAAAAGGCCGAGAAGCTGCCTCACGATAAAACCAGGATTGTTTTTGTCGGGAGCTCCACCTTCCGACTGTGGGACAACGTGGACGAAAGCTTCCCTGAATACGAAGTCGTCAATGCCGGCATCGGCGGTTCGTGTTTCGACGATATCTTCCATTACAAAGAGGAACTCATCTCTACCACCAATCCAGATATCCTAGTCATCTATGAAGGAGATAATGATATCGTACATGAAGAAGAAGATGGAGGCCAGAGAAAAGTATTCGACATTTATTCGGACGCTTGGCAACTATTGAATTGGATCCAAAAAACACACCCCGAACTTCCCGTATTTCTTCTTTCGCCAAAACCTTCTCCTTCGAGATGGCAGCACGTCGCTAAATACAAGGCACTGAACAGTCGACTAGAAAAATTGACTGGGGCTTACAACTATCAATTCCTAGACTGTTGGCCTTGGCTTACTGATAATGATGGTAATGTCGATGCTACACTGTTTAATTTCGATAAGCTACACTTGAACGATAAGGGTAATAATCGTTTAGGATATTTCATAGCGGAAGAAATTCGTGATGCACTTGAAGATGAACAAAGGCTGAATAAATTCATAGATAACTGGCATAGAGCAGCCGCTACTGCAGATTCGGGAGCCTATTTCGGAGCCTTTTATAATAATGAAAGTATTTTCCAAGGGACCGACGGCGGTGAGTATTGGACCGCGGAAGAGTTTAGCACTTGGGCGGCACCCTATTTCCGAAGAGAGAGCGCCTGGATTTTTGAATCATTCGAACGCCATTGGTACAGAAAAGGAAACACTTTATGGTTTAACGAACGTTTAGATTCACCACATATGGGAAAGTGCCGAGGCGTTGGTGTCGTGCAATCAACTAAGGAAGGACTGAAAATAGAGCACTATAGCTTGAGCTTTGAGGTACCCAATGAAGTTGTTGGGGACTTACTTCCGTTGGCCATACCGAAACGAATAGAGGTGTTGAAGTTCCAACAAGAATTGGACGATTTTTACTCAGATTCCACTACGAGTCCTCTAACCCCTGAAGAACGTGCCGACTTCTACGGACATGAGTTCTTTAACTACAATCCAAAAATGACGGTTGAGGCCCAAATTCAAGTGCTCGAAAATGAAGCGTGGTTCAATATGGCCACCAGTTCAGGGGTGAGTAGAGAGTACCGCCGTTATGCCAAGGTGACCTTCGAAATAGGAGGACAGACTTTGGAATTATTCCTTTACCAAAGCAAGCGATTGATGGCAATGGAGGAATACCAGGATCACCTCTTCCTTCCTTTCACGGACAAAACTACGGGAGTGAGCACCTATAGCACGGGGCGATTCATAGACATTACCAAGCCCGAGGGAACCACCATGGTCTTGGATTTTAATTATGCCTACAATCCTTATTGCGCCTATACCGACGGATATTCATGCCCTATCACTCCAAAGGAAAACTATATCGACATTGAAATAAACGCTGGCATCAAAGGACCGAAAGAACACTAATTATGAAACACAGGACTTAATTCATAATTCGGCAACAATTGAGCTCTACTAAAGACCAATTATTCGATATTACTAGTGCCTTGGTGCAAGAAAAGGTAATCGAATTTGGCGACTCACAAATAGACATCACTAACCTTTCAAACAGCAGCTATACACGTAGGGTATTCATTGGTGAAAAAAGCACTTTAACCGAAAAGAAGGTAATTAAGTTAAGGGGATGTGGAGAGTTAATTCGAAAACCTCTTTAATTATTGGTAAAATCCTAAACTGCGCATTTTTCTTTTGTTGCCAGATTCTACCTCCACCTGTAACACTGTTCCCGTACGGCAATGGCACGCAAAGCACAGCTCTGCAACTGTGGAATCATAAAAAGTGTCGAAAGAATACATTTCTATGTCTGCATTCAAAAGATATGCGCTAACCACAGATTCATAAACACCTGGGGCCAATGTATCGTTAAAATTTACCCACCAAACATCTGCACAACCAGTTTCATCGTAATAGAATATATCTGAACTTGATGAATTTTCGCAGGAAGAAGCTCCAGCTAAGATTAAACCATATAATATTAAAACAAGGTGTTTTTTCATAGCCATATGAAAGCAACAATGGTTCCAAATCATTAAACTCAACGCAAGTACCCTGTTATTCTTTAATGTTATCAATATAGTAGAAACAGAATTTGTACAAGATTAAACCACCTATAGTCTGAAGTATGTTATTTTATGTAGCTTAGAAAATATCATGAAACGACTCTATTCTTTCCTCTTCATTTTTTTGATTCTACCAGCTTGTTCAAGAGATGGTGGGAATGTTAATACTGATTTAGGACATCGCATGCTGCTAATAGGAAATAGTTTTTTTAGACCTTACGCAGAACAAATTGATGTAGTCGCTGCCGATGAAGGATATGTAAACCACAATAATACTCATGTGTTTCGTGGTGGTGTTAACGGAAATGCCATAAATTTTTGGAACGATTCAACTACTCAGAGACACCTTGAAGTTAAAGAGGCATTCGATAATGGAGGCATAGAATACTTTGGGATGACTGCTGGAGGTTCTTCACGGGCAAACGGAACGGAAGGCTTTAGGGAATGGATACAATATGGTTTGCAAGAAAACCCAGATATGAAAGTATTTATATCTATTCCGCCCATAGATTTCCCTACGAATTGGACAGATACAGCCCAATATTATGGATTCAACTCTATAGAATCGTTTTACGACTACTTCGTAAATACCATTGTGCACCAAAATGTAATAGACCCTCTTAGGGCAGAATTTCCAAATACGCCAATATTTACTATTCCAACTGGTTGGGCCGCAGTACATCTTTTAAAAATGAAACAAGACGGTATCTTATTGGATAGCGTCGACCTATCGGGACCTCTGGCCACCTCTTTATTTACTGATACCAAGGGACACCAAGGGCAAATCATTATTGAGGCAGGAGCGCTAATGTGGATGAAAGGAATCTATAATATGGACCTGAGCTCCAGCGCATATGAAACTGGGTTTAATACTGATCTTCACGGTCTTGCTCACCAAATCATGAGCGATCACGACCCGCTTTACAACCAATAATAAAAGCCTGTATTATAAACATCAAGGCTTTTTCTAGTAGACATTCAGTAGAAAAGACCGAGCTTAATTGGAAAAAATGTTAATCATAACTGAATCAGCTCTAATTCTTACATAAGGAAAAAACATTGTAAAAATAATTTCTTATACATCTAAATCCACTGACGTTCAGCATTATACAAGATTTTATAACTTAGAGTGTAATAAAAGAAAATGCTCATGAAAAAATTAATAATCGCGCTACTCATTCTAAGTTCCTCATTTGTGGGAGCTCAAACCATTAATTGCCCGAATTTACCTTGGGGTATGACTATGGAATTTGATCAAGTCAATGATACTGTTCCTGTTTCAAATAGCGGACCTTGGGACTTTTCATCCCTTCAAACCGGGGTGACTTATGAAATGAAAGTATTACCCCTTGACTCATCCATATATGCTTCCAATTACCCAAATGCTACACACGTCTTAAAGAGTGCCAATGGGGAATTTTTTCTTAGTTATGACACTGCGGGTCTTAAGTCACATGGAAAAGTGACATCGACTACAACTTCGAGCTATGCCAATGCTCTAACACTAGTACCGTTCCCCTTTAATTCCACACTAAACCATGTAGATAGTATGGCATCAACCTTAGTTTGGAATACTCTCACTGCCAATGTAACTGAAAAAGCCGAGGTTAAGGGAGTTGCGAGTGGTAACGTGACTATGCCTGATGGGGTTACTTACCAGAATGCAGTAGTTCTTTCTTCAATAAGAACTACTGTAACAGGACCTTCACCTTTTGGCACATACTTAAATGTTGAAGAACACTCAAAAGTCTTTTGGTTACCAGGCTACGCTCTACCAGTTATCGAAGTATTGCACGTATTCTCCAACGGCGATTTAGTATTTAAGCGCTCACTTTTCCTTCAAGAACTTCAGACATTTAATACAAACGAAGAAGAGCATATTACTGTTAAAATCTCTCCTAACCCAATGAGTGATCTAATGACTGTAAATCAACCTTTGGAGAACTCTCATTTTTACCTATTCAGTGTAACTGGTGAATTAGTTCACAACCAAGGGCTAAGAAAAGGAGATAATCAAATCGATGTCGGCACTCTTCCTGCGGGACTCTACACTTATAGGATTGTGAGTAAAGACTCAGACTTTTTGATTGAGAACAAAGTCATCAAATATTAATTCTAGATTTAATACAAGGGGCTGTTATTTAGCTTCAATTTTACTAAAGCAAATAAAAAAGCTCTGATGCTCTACATCAGGGCTTTTTTTCCAGACTCTGTGAGAGAATAGGACCAAGTTCTATTAGAATGAATGACTCAATCTTATTGAGTTAATGATTTATCAGTAAGAGGTCATCCAATAGATTGAATTTGTGGTTCGGAAAATTCTGAACACTTTTTAAAATAAGTCATTTCCGGGACCCTCTTAAACGTTGAGAATAGGAGAATAGGAGAATAGGAGAATAAGAGAATAAGAGAATAAGAGAATAAGAGAATAAGAGAATAAGAGAATAAGAGAATA
>CAJWZE010000022.1 GCA_913049845.1 uncultured Cryomorphaceae bacterium | reverse complement strand
AAACTTGAAATACACTCGATGAAAAAACCGTCTCTACCTGTTCAGATCATTATCGGATTAATTCTTGGTATTGCATGGGCGCTGTTAAGCTCTACGATGGGTTGGAGCCAATTCACTTTGGATTGGATCGCTCCTTTTGGAACCATATTTATCAACCTACTTAAGCTGATTGCAATTCCTTTGGTCCTCTTTTCGATTATTGCAGGTATTGGCAACCTGAGTGATACTGCGACGCTAGGTCGTATGGGTGTGAAAACATTGGCACTCTATATCGGCTCTACGGTTCTTGCCGCTTCGATGGGTATGTTCATCGCCAATACCTTCAATCCTGGCAAACAAACGGCTCAGGAGCAGCTGCAGATTAATCGCGTTGCTTATGAATTGTGGGTGAACGATACAGAAGGAGTGGAGTTCTTTGACGATGTCCGCTTACTCTCAGATCCGGCGATGCAAGTCTATATGTCAGAAGCAGAGGCTTCTATGGCGGAACAATTGGCTAACGAAGAACTCAACGCCAAGGTGGCCAAGGCCAATGCGGTTCAGAGTGCCAAAAAAGACGGTCCATTACAGTTCTTCGTGGATATGGTGCCGTCCAACATCTTCCTCTCCTTCAACGATAGCTTAATGCTACAGGTCATCTTCTTTGCCATCTTCTTTGGCATTGTTATGGTCATGTTGCCGAACGCTCGGAAAGAACCCGTGGCCAACCTGATGAACGGATTCTCAGATATCTTTATCAAGATGGTTGATGTAGTAATGAAAGGGGCGCCGTTCTTCGTTTTTGCCCTACTCGCTGGAAAACTTGCTGCAATGGCAGGCGATGAGCCTGGCCGATTGGTGGAAATTTTTAAAGCCCTCGGCGCCTATACCGGTGCAACCATTTTAGGACTGCTGATCATGATTCTCGTATTCTATCCGGCCATTCTTGCCTACCTTATTAATCGCAAGACGAAGATGGGGTACTGGAAAAGTTGGGGCTACTTCATTCGCGGTATCCGCCCAGCTCAATTGTTAGCCTTCTCAACTTCCTCTACGGCAGCAACCTTACCGGTGACGATGGACTGTGTACGCGACAACCTTGGTGTGGATGAGGAGATAGGTTCTTTTGTATTGCCTGTAGGTGCTACTATTAACATGGATGGCACAGCATTGTACCAGACAGTTGCCGTGATTTTCATGGCCCAATTCCATATGATTGATCTTACGCTCGCACAGCAGGCCACCATCATCTTCACCGCAACGTTGGCATCTATCGGTGCAGCATCTGTTCCTTCAGCGGGAATGATTATGCTTATTCCTATCCTTGAAAGTGTGGGCCTCAACCCGGCTTGGATTGCGATTATCTTCCCAGTAGACCGCATCATTGATATGATTCGCACGGTATTGAATTTGACTGGTGATGCATCAGTAAGCACCATTATTGCGTTATCTGAGGACAAACTTACCGTAGTCAATCAAGATCAACTTTAATGCGTAAACTTCTACTAGCACTAGCCGTTTTATGGGGTTCACTGGCACAAGCTAAAATGGGATCGATAGAATTAGGCCGTCATTGTGGTGACGACCAACACAGTCCTTCTAACCAAATCCAGAAAGGCCTTCGAGCCTTAAATCAGCGCGATTATTCAAATGCTAGTGTATACATCGGGGCGGCGTTACGTCAGAATGATGGGGATCAGCATGCCCTCTATTTGAAGGGTGAGCTCAGTATGCGTACCAAGAAGTTTCATTTGGCTGAAGCACACTGGAAGCAGTTGGTAAAACGATGCCCGGGCTACAAGCCAAATTTACTCTACGCTGTAGGTTCACTCTGTATGGCTTCCGGCAGAAATGATGAGGCTGCAGGCTACTTCGAGCAGTGGTTATTAAGGGAAGACCGTGAATATGCCTTTGATGCGCAGGTAGAAGGGCTGTTGGAAGAGATTAATCTGAAAAAGACCTTTCTCGCCAACCCAGTGCCTTATGATCCAAAACCTGCACGCAACCTCAATACACGCTTCGACGAATATCTAGCGGCCCTAAGTCCGGATGGCAGTCAAATGTATTTTACGCGTCGCAGCAAGAAGCGCAATAAGTATGATGGGCCGGCAGCCCCACTGCGCAGCGTTGAGGAATTCAGTATGGCGCAAACCACTAGCACGGCTGTAGGTGCTTTTCTATTTGAAGAGGGCGAGGCGCTCACCTCACCGTTTAATGCGCAGTACAACGAGGGTGGACCTACGATTACTGCTGATAACCGTATGATGGTGTTCACCATTTGCGAGCCCAACGAAAAGACAGGACAACAGAATTGTGATCTCTGCTATACAACCTTTTCCTATGGTGTGTGGAACGGCATTCGCCCTGTGCCTAATGTAAATGATCCGAACAGTTGGGAGAGTCAACCTTCTATCTCTCCGAATGGTGATGTGTTGTATTTCACTAGCAACAGAAAGGGGGGCTTTGGCGGCTTGGATTTGTATCGTAGCGAGCGTCAAGACGATGGAAACTGGAGCAGTCCAGAAAACTTAGGATCCACGATCAACACAGCGAAGAACGAAAAGAGTCCATTTATTCACCCAGATAGCGAGAGCTTGTACTTCGCGAGCGACGGCCATCCAGGCATGGGTGGATATGATCTATTTAAGAGCACAGATGCAGGTGAAGCATGGGGTAAACCCCAAAACCTAGGGTATCCCATCAATACCGAGAAAGACGAGATTGGTTTGATGGTGACCCTCGATGGACAGCAAGCCTACTTTGCCTCGAACAAGATCAACAAGGCCAACGGCTGGGACATTTACTTCTTTGACCTATACGAAGGTGTGCAGCCTGAGGAGGTGGTTTTGGTCAAGGGGACATTGACCAAAGACATGCTTGCTTCTGACGATGAAGCGAAGGTGGTATTGAAAAACAGTACCACCGGCAAGAGCACCAATTTGCAGCTGGATGAAGAAAGTGGCGAATTCTCAGCGGTAGTTAAGAAGGCAGAGGCAGATGCTTTTGTCGTCAAATTAGATGCAAAGAAGGCGGCGTTTAGCGCTACGCCGTTGCGGTTAGCCCTCGCTTCATCGGGTCCTCCAGGCGATGTGAGCCGTATGGAGATTGCATTAGAACAGTCAGATATGGCTGAAGGAGAATCGTATCCCATTCCCAATATCCTCTTTGAAACCAACTCCGATCGTTTGGACGAACTAAGTGAGTTACTAATTGCTGAATTTGCCGAGTTTCTATCGGATAATTCTCATTTAAAGGTCCAGATACAGGGACATACGGATAATATAGGGGATGCTGCTGCAAATCTTGATTTAAGCACCCGTAGGGCCAAGCGAGTCACAGATAGCTTATACGGCTATGGCATCGATACCTCTCGATTAAGTTCAAAGGGCTACGGTGAAACCCGCCCAGTGGCCAGGAATGAGACCGAGCAGGGAAGAGCCAAGAACCGTAGGACGGTGTTTGTGGTGAAACAATTGTAAGTCTAAAGATGTGTACTCCCGAAGTAGGGAGCAATAAAAATCCCGAGCCAGACGGCTCGGGATTTTTATATCTCTTTTGGTGAGGATTAGAAGCGACGCTCTTTGATACGAGCTGCTTTACCTGTGCGCTCTCTCTGGTAGAAGATACGTGAACGACGTACTTTACCGCGCTTGTTCACCTCGATCTTTTCAATCGCTGGAAGGTTTACAGGGAAGATACGCTCTACACCTACGTTACCGCTCATCTTGCGAATAGTAAAAGTCTCAGTAGCACCTGAACCCCTGCGTTGCAATACTACACCGCGGAAGAACTGAGTACGTGTTTTTTCACCTTCAGTAATTTGAGTATACACAGTGATGGTATCACCAGCACCAAATTCTGGTAAGTCTTTTCTAGAAACGTATTCGTCGTTTACAAACTGAACTAAGTCCATGTTTAAAGTAATTTACATTGCTGTGAGCCAACATTCACATCTCTTGCCAGAGGTTGACACGCAGTTCCAATCAGGAGGGCAAAAGTAATTAAAAATTCTTTTTTAGAACTTCTCGCGACCCGCAAAGTGGAAATCGCCTTCGACTTGAGCGTTTTCGTTGCTATCAGAACCGTGTACAGCGTTCTCACCAATGCTCTTCGCAAAGCGTGCACGGATGGTTCCTTCATCAGCTTCAGCTGGGTTTGTAGCACCAATCAACATACGGAAATCTTCAACAGCGTTGTCTTTTTCAAGAACTGCCGCCACGATAGGACCTGAAGTCATAAATTCAACAAGTCCACCGAAGAATGGACGCTCTTTATGTACTGCATAGAATGCTTCTGCATCTGCAGTTGAAAGTTGCGTTAATTTCATTGCTGAAATGCGAAATCCAGCTTCAGTGATTTGGTTTAGGATTGCACCGATGTGTCCGTCGCGCACTGCATCCGGCTTAATCATCGTTAGGGTCTTATTACCTGCCATTTTATTTGATTTTTTTCGAAAATTTGCGCCGCAAAGGTACACTTTTCTCGCACCTTTGTACGAGATTGTAACTGTTATGCAAGAAATACGTTTAGATGGTTTTAAAGCCGCGGTCGATTCCGCTACGAATATTGTCATCACCAACCATACGAACCCTGACGGCGATGCGATGGGCAGTTCTTTGGCGCTGAAAAGGGTATTGGAAAAGTTGGGGAAGTCGGTCAGTGTAATTGTTCCGAATCCTTATCCCGAGTTCCTTTGGCATCTATCCGGTAATGATAGTGTGATGATCTACAGCGACGGGAAATTGGCTGCTAATGCGAAGATTAAAACCGCAGATATGATTTTCCACCTTGACTACAATGCCTACATCAGGGCGGCAGATATGCAAACTGCGTTGCGAGAGGCAACTGCCACTAAGGTCATAATCGACCACCACCAACAACCCGAAGATTGGGCAGATTATATGTATAGCGATACTGGTATGAGTTCGACTTGTCAAATGATCTACGAGCTGTGTGATAGAATGGACTGGACTGCACTATTGGATAAAGAAAGTGCCATTTGTATTTATACTGGGATAGTAACGGATACAGGTAGTTTTAAATATAGCGCTACGAATGCACGCACGCACGTGGTAGCCTCCAAACTCTTGGATTTGGGCGTAGAGCCACAGCAGCTTCATAATAAGGTATTCGATTCACAGCCCGTTGCTCGACTTAGATTGTTAGGGGCCATGCTTGATCAAATGCAGGTTAGTCCAGACGGTAAGAAAGTCTTGCTATACCTCTCTGAAGCCCAATGCAAACAACTCGGCTACCAAAAAGGCATTACAGAGGGATTTGTCAATTATGGTTTGAGCATTAGTGGTTCCCAATTGACCATTTTCCTTCGTGAAGAGGATGGTGTTGTGAAATTATCTCTGAGAAGTAAGGAAGATTATGATGTCAACACCTTGGCTCGCGAACACTTCAACGGAGGTGGACACAAGAATGCAGCAGGAGGTAGAATTGTCATGACTATTACGGAAGCAATCGCTTATTCTAAAAAGTACTTAGGATGGTAAAGTATGCCAGAATTGCTTTAGCCCTTACAATTTGTGCATGCGCGGAACGCCCAGCAGTTCAAGATTCAGCAGTAGAAATAGATCCTGTTGAACGCCAAAAAATTTATTTGGCCCAGGAGCGTGCCCAGTTAGAAGCGTATATAAAAAGTCATGAGCTTGAAGGCGTCCTGCGCAACGGTTACGGGATGTACGAATTAAGTATGGCACCCGGTCAAGGAACCCCAGCAGAATTTGGCGATGCTATTATTTATAGTGCGACAGTATATCTTTTAGACGACAGCGGTGTAGGCCAGTATACGGATACTGTAGAATTGGGCCGAAGTGAAATGGAAATAGGTCTGCATGAGAGTCTTAAAGGCATGAAAAAAGGTGAAAAAAAACTAGTTCTCATCCCCTCTTTTTTAGCGCGTGGCTTAGCGGGTGATCGTGATAAAGTTCCTCCGAAGAGTCCTTTGCGTTATGATATTCGTCTTATTCAGGTAGGTCGCTAACCTCCCCCGCACTAGCTAGGTTACTACTGAGAATGAAGCTAGGTAAAATGCTACTTTTTACAAGAGAAGAATTACCTTTGAGGTCCATTTTAACTCAGATTAAATATGTTGAAGAAAATCCTATCGTTAGTTGTTGCAGGTGTGATTACAGTAAGCTGTGGCGCAACCAAGGTGACCGTGAATAATAAAACCATCGAACTTGAGGATGGTATTTACGCAAAATTGACTACCAACAGAGGTGATATTCTTATGGACTTCTATGAGGATTTAGCACCAATGACTGCGGCAAACTTTATTGCACTTGCAGAAGGAAATCACCCGAGAGTAAAGGAAGAATACCATGGCAAGCCATACTATAACGGTATTATATTTCACCGTGTCATCCCTAAATTCATGATTCAGTGTGGTGATCCTTCGGGTACCGGTTCAGGTAGTCCGGGCTTCAAGTTCCCTCAAGAAATCTCTCCTGAATTGCGTCACGATAAAGCAGGTGTAGTAAGTATGGCCAATGCAGGTCCTGGAACCAACGGTTCTCAATTCTTCATTACGCACAACCCAACCCCGCATTTGGACGGTGGATACAACATCTTTGCCCAGGTGATCAGTGGTCAAGAAATTGTTGTTGCCATCGGTGACGAAGAGCGCTCAGCAACCGACCGCCCTGTTGACAAAGTTATATTAGAAACTGTGGATATAATCCGCGTTGGAAAAGAGGCGAAGAAATTTGACGCGCCAGCAGTATTCGAAGCTGTTATTAATGGGGCAGAAGGCCTTAGAAATGCAGCTAATGAGGCCATAGAAACCGAAATTGACTCAATTTACCCGGAAGCACAAAAAACCGCCTCTGGATTGCGTTACATCATTGAAAGTATGGGCAGCGGTGAAAAACCAGCGCCTGGACAGGTGGTAAAGGTAAATTATGCCGGCTACCTCATAGACGGTAGATGTTTTGATACTTCGGATAAAGAATTGGCCCAGGCTAATGGTGTTTATGACCCACGTCGTGAGCCATATGAGCCCATCGTTGTAGAGATTGGTCCTCGTGGTAGAGTAATTAAGGGATGGCAAGAAGGGTTGTCCCTATTGAACGTTGGCGGTAAGGCAAAGCTTATCATTCCTCCTTACTTAGGTTACGGAGAGCGCGGCGCTGGTGGAGTTATTCCTCCGAATGCATCGTTGGTTTTTGATCTTGAAATTGTAGAATTAGCTAAATAAAATGGAGGTAACTCCACTTGATATGGATAACGGTATTTACGCCAAAATCACTACCCCGAAAGGAGAAATTACAATAAAGCTCGAGCACGAAAAGACGCCGATAACTGTGGCGAATTTTGTGGGCCTTGCAGAAGGAACGCAAGAAAACACGGCAAGGGAGAACGGTGTACCGTATTACGACGGGCTGACTTTCCACCGTGTTATTGAAGATTTTATGATCCAAGGCGGAGACCCAACGGGGACAGGTTCTGGTGGTCCTGGATATAAATTTGAAGACGAAATTCATCCAGATCTTACGCACGATCGTCCAGGAACACTTTCTATGGCGAACGCCGGACCTGGAACGAACGGTTCTCAGTTTTTCGTTACCCACGGTGCAACCTCCTGGTTGGACGGTAAGCACACAGTCTTTGGATACGTTGTCAAAGGACAAGATGTGGTTGATGCAGTAGCGCAGGGTGATGCCATTGAGACTTTGGATATCGTTCGTGTAGGTGACGAGGCAAATGGCTGGAATGCATCAGAAATATTCACTACCGCACGCAGTAAATCTGAGGAGGCTGCCAAGGCTGCTTCAAAAGCAGCAAAGGCTGCAGAAGCAGATGCGCTTAAAGAATACACTGAGGGCGCTCACAAAACGGAGAGCGGTCTAATGTATCTGATTGAGGAAGAAGGAAACGGCCCTAAGCCTGCGCAAGGCCAGAGCGTAGAAGTACACTATGAGTTAAAACTAGCGAGTGGTGTGGTTGTAGATAGCTCGTTCAATCGTAGTCAGCCTATCGCTATCAATATTGGTGTAGGCCAAGTAATTCCTGGTTGGGACGAAGGTATCATGCTTTTGAATGAAGGATCGAAGGCCACATTAGTGGTACCTTCTGAATTAGGCTACGGCTCATCCGGTGCTGGCGCAGTGATTCCTCCAAATGCAACCTTGATATTTAAGGTCCATCTTGTCAAAGTAGGGTAGTCTTATCGACATAAAGAACAATCCCCCTGGTACGTAGCGCTGGGGGGATTTTTGTTTTTAACTCATCGGATATTTAGAACATCCGTTCAATCATGTGCTCGACCAGTTTTTTCTTACCGGGCGTATAAGGTGCACTCAGAACTTTATTTACTGGAACGCCCCATTGGTAGTAGGCGGCGCGTGTATTGCTAAACTCAAGGAATCCATGTTCACCATTAGTTTTACCTAGACCACTATGACCAATTCCGCCAAAAGGAAGGTGATTATTAGCAATATGCATTAACGACATATTTACAGCCGTAGCACCAGCTCTAGTATGATCTTGTATGTATCGAATGTTGCGCTTGTTCTTACTATAAATGTAAACGACCAATGGGTGCTCACGCGTCGCAATCTCTTGCAACGGTTCCGCCAAATCACTGAATGTAAATACAGGAAGCAGTGGTCCGAATATCTCTTCACGCATCATAGCACCGTCTCTTGGCGGATCGATAACAACTGTTGGTTCAATCTTCCTCTTTTCCTTCGATACGGCACCTCCAGTGATTACTTCGCCAGGCTCTTTCGCGGCATCATGCAGTATGGAGCACAACCTGTTCCAGTGGTTATCGTTGACAATCTGGACGAAATCTTCGCTGTCCATTGGATTATCACCGTAGTAACTAGTAATAGTTTCGAGGACGCCCTTTTTGAAATCTTCTAACTTTGCTTCGTGCACATAGACATGGTCAGGTGCAATACAAATCTGTCCAGCATTGGTGAATTTGGCCCATGCTACGCGCTGTCCTGCAGCATATGCATTGGCACTATTATCAACGATTGTAGGGCTTTTACCTCCAAGTTCAAGGGTTATTGATGTCAAGTTTTTGCTTGCCGCCGCCATCACAATTTTTCCCACTGCTGTTGAGCCTGTGAAGAAGATATGGTCAAAGCGTGTGTCTAGTAATTGTTTGGCAACATCTAAACCGCCTTGTGCCACATAAGCTTCTTCTTCATCAAAAATGCTTGCAACAAGTTCTGCCATAACTGCCGAAGTATTTGGCGTATGTTCAGAGGGTTTTATCATTACGGTATTCCCTGCTGCTATGGCATTGGTCAACGGGTGGAACGTTAGAAATATTGGGTAATTCCAAGGGCTTATGATTAATACGTTTCCTTTAGGCTGTACCTGTGTATACGATGCAGAACCAAAAAGAATGATTGGCGTTTTGATTTTTTTCGGCTTGGTCCATGACTTCAGATTCTTAGATATGATTTTAATCATATCGAGCGTTGGAAGTATTTCTGTCAATCGAACATCTACATCGCCTTTATTGAAGTCAGACTTCATAGCGGAAACAAGCTTTTCTTGCCATGGACCCTTCAAGGCCTTGCGCAGTTCAGCTAGTTTATTAAGTCGGTATTGAAGTGGTTTTAGCGCCACCACAGGGGCGTGTGCGCGTTGTTTTGCAATGACAGAGTCTAGGCTCATCGTTCTTCTTATAAATTATCCGATGCGTCGGCAGGGTAACTGTTAAACATAATGTGCGGTCATAATGGAGCAAGTTGCCCAATAGAGTTGGTGTAAAAGATTTTTTTAATAACAAAAAAGTTGTCTAACTGTTCTCTAACGACCAAGTGACAACAAGTGACACTTAGTTTAGCGGTATTGTTTAGACCTAAGGAACCGTTGTCGCAAAAAGTCAGGTCTTTTTAGATTACCCTCTTAAAATAAGTAGTGCGCCTAAAGTGAAGAGGAGTGGTTTCATTGAGAATGCAATCTGTTTAATGGGTGGTAGGCTGCAATTTTCTGACCAAGATGCTTTGCACTCACGTGCGTATAGATTTCCGTGGTTGTAATGCTCTCGTGACCCAATAGCTGTTGTACAATACGTAAATCGGCGCCGCGTTCAATGAGGTGAGTTGCGAAACTGTGACGAAGGGTATGGGGCGATATGTTCTTTCGGATACCTGCCATAGCTGCGAAGCGTTTGAGCTTCATAAAAATACTTTGACGTGTGAGTGCCGCTCCGCGGTTACTCAGGAATACGGTATCACTATGAGCGGACTGCGGTAGGGTTAGAATACGTTCATGCTCTAAATACAGCTCTAAGTATTTGATGGCTTCTATATGTATGGGTACAAGACGTTGCTTGTTACCTTTCCCCGTAACGATTAGATATCCTTCGTCAAGGCGCAATAAAGAACGTTTTAATCCGCAGGCTTCACTAACGCGCAACCCGCACGCATACAGCAGTTCTATGATGGCCTTGTCGCGCGTTGAGAATTGGCCATCTAGCGGTATGATGTCCAGCAGCTTCTGCACTTCTTTTTCGCTCAATACAACCGGCAAACTGCGGGCATCCCGCGGATTTTCAAACAAGGCAGTCGGGTTTATATCGATCAACTCCTCTTCTTGGGCCCAATTGTAAAAGCCGCGTAAGGCGCTAAGGATCCGGCTCTGGGATTTTGCACTTTGTCCGCTGTTGTGCATATGTCTTAACAATCGAGACACTTCTTCAGCTCCGGATTTTAAGGGGTTTTTACCGGAAATTTCTGCGAACTTATGCAAATCACGTTCATAGGCTACAAGCGTGTTCCCGCTCAATCCGCGCTCGAATTGAAGGTACTCTATGTAGCTATTTATGATTTCCTTTGCTTTCACCCCTTAAATTTCGTGTATCAAAAGGTAACTTTACGTCATGCGTATTTTACTTCTCAACGGTCCTAACCTCAATCTTCTTGGTAAAAGAGAGCCTGAGGTATACGGAACAACTGACTTTCAAGAGTTCTATGAAGAATTGGCTGCCGTTTACGATGATGTTGCTAACTTTCAATACCAACAAAGTAACGTAGAAGGTGAGCTCATCAACATACTTCAGGCTGCCGATAGTGACTTTGATGCCGTAATTTTAAATGCTGGAGGGTATACTCATACGTCGGTGGCTATCGCAGATTGTATTGCAGCTATTTCCACTCCGGTGGTAGAGGTACACATTAGCCAGCCAGTCGCACGAGAAGAGTTCCGTCACAATAGTTTGATCGCGGGCAAATGTATGGCGAGCATCAGTGGCTTTGGTCTCGATTCGTACCGATTGGCCGTTGAAGGCTTACTGTCTAAAGAGGATTAGCCTCTTAACTTCTGAATTTTTCGCACGATGTATCCCATTTCTTGGGCAATAGTGCGTAGGGTATTGTCATATACCTCGGCTTGCTTGCGACCGCCGTCGCTGTGCTTGGGATCAACAAAGAGCAGAGAGTATCGCTGCTTTGCTCCAAATACTACTGGACACTCTTCGTTTGCGCTATCACAAACCATAATTGCATGATATCCCTCTTGGGCATTCGCGTTATGTGTATATTCTTTTGAGAACAGAAGCGGGGTAGATATTTCTTCTTCTAGTATATCGTGATAAATCTTCCAAGCACGCTGTCCATGTGCCTGAACCTCGTTCGTAGTAAATCCATGCCGAGCGCAACTCTCGGCAACTGCCGGGTAGAGTGCAGTTCCTTCCGTCCCTCCACTGTAAGTCGTGACACTATCAAGACCATAAAATTTAGAGGCACTGCGGAACATAATTTCACAGAGGTGGCTTCTTCTGCTATTGTGCGTGCAGATAAAGGTCACTGCTATTAATGCCTCCTTGCTAAGGTGTTTGGCGATGTAGTCCAAAGTTGCTTTTCGATCTGCTTGGGACAAGTCAGTAAATAGTTGGGTCAATTCCATTATAGTGATGCTTTGACCTTATCATCGTAGATTCTATTTCGCTTGATGGAGACTCCGCCAGAGAGCATTAATACCTTAGTATCAGCCGGTATGAGGCGAGGAAATTCTGGATGCTGGTCTTTAACGAAATAAAGTTCGGTGAGAAGTTGAAGATTGAAGTTATTCATGAAGCTAATTTAAGTAGTTCAGAACTTCAAATTCTTGAAGTTTACAAGCGAATGTAACGCTCTTTTTTGTCGTCGTAGATAGTTTCTATTGGAATGAGAATTCCGGTTTCTTCTACGTTTCCAAAATCGGCATTAATGAAGGTACCGAAAGTTATCATCTTTGGACTTAAGCCCATGTACTGCTTAATAAGTGGCGGAATACTCTCACCAAAAGTGCTACAAATCTTATTCAAATTGCGCTGTCCGAGTTTAAATGATTTCGCAAAATCAACTTCATCGATAGGGAATAAATCCGTATCAAGAGTAACTAAAGGTACGTCTGCTGCGACACCTGGCGTTATTAGATTTTCTGTATCGGGGAAATAATGATTTAGGAAGTTGAGCACGTAGTTCCGAGCTTCTCGGTTATAGGTAGGGTACATAGTAACCTTTCCATAGAAGTACCGGATATGGTCGTATTTTAAGCAGATTGCACCCAGTCCGTCCCAAATATTATCTAGCGCGAACATACCCTTTCTTGGGTCATTTACAGGTTGGTATTTGGGTTGAACCCAACTTCTTCCCAGCTCAATGCTCTTTGGCAAATACTCTGAAATAAAACGCTCGCTAAAGTCAAAGTAATGCCCCATACTAAGGTCGTGTTTCCACTTTCCGTTTGCGGCGATCACCGCGCCATCGATGAATCTATAGCCACCTACAATCTCTTCCTCTTCTGGGTTCCAAACGATAAGTTGCTGGTAGCAATGCTCACTTTTATCAAGCTGATCAAGATCCACTTCTTTCCCTGTACCGCCGTCAGCAGAGGCAAAGGTGATTTCCCTCAAACGTCCTACCTCGCGTACAATGTTTGGTGCATTGTGAATGTTGACAATGTATATTTCGTTATCTAGCTTTCCCGTTGTGCGAATGAAACGTTCTGATGTGAGTTCACTTTTAAGAAGTGCTCTATCGACAGCAGGAGCGATATAACTTAGGTCTAACATAGTTACAAATATACCTCGCAAAAAAGGATTCGAAGATTATTCGACAAGCTCGTAGACTTTTCGTTTTACTTCATAAGCCCACTGTTCATCAGTTTTACTCTTGTTAAAAGTCTCAGGAGAAATTGGTTTGCCGTAAGTGATAGTGATAGATTTCCCTTTTTGCTTGAATATTTCATCTACTAAAAAAAGCATCTCGAGGTTGATTTTGATGCCAAAGAATTTACGAATTCGGGCCACTGCGTAAAAGCGCTTACTGAGCCTTCCGCTGATGTGCACTGGAACTACTGGCTTCTTATGACGTTTCGCTTTTGAAATAAAGGTCTTTTTCCAATCTAGATCGCGAATAACTTTATAGCGCGTCATCCTCGATACCAACCCTGCTGGGAAGATGAATACTGCATTATCACTTGCAAATAGTGCATCGATCTTACGTATGCTTTCTCTTGCATTGGCTCCGAAAGAATTGACGCCCACGAAAAGACCTTTGAGATTCATGATTTGTTCTAACAGGTCATTGGATAAAAACTTCACATCCTGTCTATGTTTTCCTATACTCATCAATATGGCTAGTGCATCTGTTCCACCTAGTGGGTGATTTGCGGCAAAAACAACCCCACCTTCTAGCGGAATATTCTTAACACCTACTGTTTTAACGGAAATAGAATTATCCGTTAAAAACTGCTCACAGAACTCGAAATCGCGAATGTGGTAAGCGTTGTTAAGGTAATTATTGACGTACGATTCGTGAACGATACGTTCTTTGAACCAATCAATAAGCCAATTAGGAATCACGGCATAAATCGACGGGCTCTTCTCGCGAATGGCGCTGTGTACATCTACGAATTTTACTCTTTTATTAGGCATTTAGAATGGTTTTGAGAGTTGAATATAATTTATTTACTGACTTTGGATTCGTATACCTAAATCCACTGCTGAGGAATTATTTTTTTTCCCAGTTCTACAATTAGATTGTAAAGAATATCAATCATTCTTTTTAATCTAAGGCAACTTGTACCAATAATAAGCTTGAATTTCGAGTGCTCGGGATATTCTGTTACAAACCAATCGCAGATACCAGGCATCGCACATACCCCCAAAAGGTAAAATCTGATAATTTTTTTTTGATCTCCCACCGAGATAAATGACAGCGGCTCACTAGGTTTACAATGATAACCGTCCGGAATGTTGTTTCTAAGAATTTCAACTATCTTTTCGATGGAATCGCGACGGTACTCCAGAACTTTAAAGATGTACTCTGATACCGAACTTGCGGGAATTCTCATTAAGTAAATCATTTATCCAAAAATAGGGAAAAGCTAATCGTTCGATCCGAGTACGGAGATAGCGGGCAATGCAACACCGTTAAAACTAAATAGTGCTTGGTTTTCATAAGGACTGCCGTCTTGCGCCTGTGTTCCCTTGTAAGCCACCAATTCGCCGCCCCAATACACAAGACCCGTTCCAAGGCTGTCGGTAAGGTTACGTAATTCTTCTATGAAAGCTTTTTGTCCGTCTCTAGATGGTGGGAATTCACCTATAATCTGGTCTGTGCTACCAACGTGATTGTTCGTCCAATCTGCCCAATCCAACGTAAATGGATAACTAGATTCGACTATATAAACCGGACGGTCAAATTTAGTGGTAAGATCAAAGCAGCTGTTGCTTAAGTCCCCAAGGTTTTTACCGTGCCACTTTGGGTAATACGATAGGCCAATAGCATCAAAATCAAGGCTATCAATGGTGCTGTAGAATATTTCTGCATTTTCAATTCCGGCGTAATGAATAAATGTTATGATTGAATCATTGGCTTGTCTCGCTCCTTCAAGTCCTGCTTTTAAGAGATTTTGAAAGTTGCCGGAGCCGTCCCGCACTCCAAAGGGTTTCATCATCCCGTGATTTACCTCGTTACCTATTTGAACGTAGTCTGCATCTGTAGCGAGAACAACCTTTTGGGTGAAGGAGCGCACGCTATCGAGTAGGGCGGCTTCGTCGAGATTTGCCCATTGTACCGGTATAGTTTGTGCACCTGGATCAGCCCAAGTATTGCTGTAATGGAAGGTTAGCATTACCCGCATCCCTGCATCGTGAATACGCTGCGCGTAAGGAACTAACTCTGACAAGGAACCGTCTCCACTGCTATTGTTCCAGACTTTTAACCGAATTACATGCAGCCCTTTTTCAGCGAGGTATAGAATGGGGTCCACTTCGTTGGAGTCAGAATCTCGGAAAATCCAAGCTTCCGCTTCAACTTTGGGCAACTGACTGAAATCTGTGCCGCCCCAAGAAGGCCGCTTTTCAGGCGCTGGTGCTAGTGCTTTTTCACATGCTGCAAATACCGTGGGAATGAGTGTAATTAAGATGAGTTTTCTTAAACCAAGCATACATTATTGCTGTTATCTTCACAAAATAAGACTAATGTTCGGACTGTTTAAGAAGAAATCAGAAAAAGAGAAATTAGAAGATCGCTATGATACACTTATTAAAAAAAGCTATGAGCTGAGTCATTCCAATCGCGCAGAAAGTGACAAGGTTGCGGCTGAAGCAGCCGCACTACTTGAGAAAATAGAAGAACTTTAAGCCTCTAGTGGTCTGATCCACATCTTTTCGGCATAAAAGGTACCGAAAGGAAGTAGGGAAGCAATGAGGAATTGTACCATACGGATGGCTCCAATTTGGTAGTTGATACTAAAATCTACTAAGGTGAAGACATAGATTACCGTTGAGACGCCGTGTGCCATTCCTATTATTTTGTTCGGCCACAATATGTTTAAACCGTATTTCAAGGGCATACATACGAACAATAGAAGAAGGAAGGAGGTGCCTTCAAGAAAGGCCACCCATCTAAATCGGGTCAGCGAATTATTCATTGGTCGAAATTTTGTCTACTGTATTTAAAAATTTCAAGGCTTCTTTATTAAAAATTTCCGGCCTTTCAATGTTGACCACATGACCGCAATTTTCTATAATATGAAGCAGGGCACTCTGGTGCGCACTCACGATTTTTCGGATAGACGGTAAAAACATATGGTCTTCGCTACCCATGATGTAGAGAGTAGGAACTTTTGAATCCTTGAAACGGAAATATCTCAGTAATGGATTAACCTCGGCAACAAGGGTAAACCACCTCTTAAACTCTTGCTGATACAACTTACGTGCCTCGCGGACAAATAGATTTCGTGCTTCAACATGCTTCTTTTTTGGCATAATGACCCAAGCAAAAAACTTGTATAACACCATATACGGGAGTACGCTTTTTAGAGCTGCACCTGTCCTCATAAGCACTTGACCCCTTTTGTTGAGCTTCATTACTGCTCCACCCATAATCATACTCAGTGTGCGCTCAGGGAAGCGTTCTGTAATCTCACGAATGATTATAGTGCCTAAGGATATCCCTATCCAATGCGTACTTCGAATCTTTAGGTGGTCAAGCACTTCAATGACTTCATTGCCAATAGTGGTGAAATTATATTGTTTAAGTTTCTCGTAAAACGGGGCTTTGCTTTTTCCGTGACCACGAAGGTCCACTAAGAGTATATTGTAGTTTTCTTTGAATGAGCGCAACTGTTTATACCAGATGGTGGATGATCCACCGGCTCCGTGAACAAAGGTCACCCAAGGGGCTTGGGGCGAATGTAAATATGTATTGTAGCTAAGCATTATACGTAAAGAACGGAATTTTGCTCACGAGCGTTCACAAAAATTCCAATTAAAATTTAAGAGTTGTCCAGTATATTCATTTGTACTTACTTTGACGCACAACAAGAGTGTATCGAGAAAGGTGGAGGCAACGGCCCTGCGAAAGTTTGGCAGCCCTCAGTTCTGTTAAGAAGGTACTAATTCCTCTTCACCTTAAGCAGAAGTAAATACTGAACAGAAGTATTACATTCTCTTTTTTCTCATAATACCCATAAATATTCATTCGATGAAAGTGAGTTTAGAGCGTACAGATGATGGTTTTGGCATGTTGGCCAAAGCAGGCAATCATAAACTTCGATTAGACAACGCCGAAGAGTTTGGCGGTAAGGACGGCGGTTTCCGACCGATGCAGTTGATGCTCATCTCTTTGGCTGGTTGTAGCGCCATCGACATCATTCTTCTATTAAAGAGAGGCCGTCATAAGATTCGCAGCTATCATTCCGAAGTAGTCGCTTCTAGAAGAGAAGAAATGCCTCGTATTTTTAATAGCATTGAATTGGTGATTACCATAGATACAGATGCTTCTGATGCTGTGTTAGCGCGTGCCGTAGAATTGACAAAAACCAAGTATTGCAGTGCTTTCGCAGTTTTGGAAGCCAGTGTCCCCGTTGATCTCAAACTTCAAAGAGCATCAAAATCTAGGGTTTGAAACTAGGGCTGTTAGACTGCAGTTGAAGCAGACTTACCAGAAGAAGCAAAGTGTTTTTTTTGAAGGAAGCCTTCTTTAGTGATGTGCGGAGGTTGTGCTAAAGATTACAAATTTTGCAGGTACCTTTCGCTGTAATTTCAAGGCTGTCAATGGCGACGCCTGGAAGAGTAAATCCTAACTCATTACTTAGGTGCAGGCATTCCACTGTGCCGCAATCATTGCATTTAAAGTGAATGTGATCGTGTGTGTGTGCATAGGAAGTACATCCACCGCAACGCGCGTAGTAGCTTTCGCCATTTTCCTCTAGTGCTTTGTGGATGAGTCCTTTCTCTATTAATGCGAGCAGTGTTCTATACAAAGTGGTGCGGTTAAAATCACTCAAGGTAGCCTGGAGTTCTGCATAGGGCTTAGCTTGATGACCATTTTCCAAGGCATCAAGAATGGCCAAACGAATTTTGGTTACCCTGAGATTGTGGTTCTTTAAAGTGGTGGTGGCATCCATAATTAGAAGTTTTGTACCCAGCTCAAGGTAAAATTACGCCCCAAAGCATCTGCAAAATAACGTTGTCTATTCAAATAATCTCGGTAGGAGGTGTTAAAGATATTCTCTACACCTATTCTGAATCTAGGTTTGTAATAAATTCCTTTAAGTGTTGCATTGAGATTCACATCAAACAGATGGAAGTTGTCAGGAGGTGCAATAAGGTCTAAGCCACTGTCCCAATGCTTTTGCTGTGCGGTGTACCTGTGAAGTACAGAAAGATTGATATTTCGCCAATTTTTCCATTGAGCCAATTCATATTCGAAGGTGTTTTGGACGTTTAACGGGGGCATGAAATTTAGCGGTAAACTTTCTGAAGTGTTTAGTCCGTGGACATATGCCCAAGAGGATTCAAATTTCAATCGCTCGCTGAATGCATATTTGACTATTGCGTCGCCGCCTAATAAACGAGCATCACACTGCTCATAGGTAAATACAGGGAAGGCGCCTCGAATGGTTAACCTAAAAGTTTGTTGAGGCTGCAAGTAAATGTAGCCGTCGAAGAAGTGGGTGTAGACCCGTACATCTAAGTGTAGTTTATCGCTCACTTTACCGCGTAATTGCACCGCCTGTTTCAGCCCATTTTCTTGTCTCAGATTAAGGTTGCCCTCTTCAATACCACTAACGCCTTGGTGCAGCCCGAAAGAATACATCTCGTTAATTTCAGGTGGTCGCTGGCGCAGCGCAACCTCAGTTAGAAATTGCCATTTAGTACCCAGATTTCTGTTCACACGAATTAATGAACTGAAATTGTGGTAGGTATCGTCGTAGTATACAGGTACTCGTGGAACGCTGTTAGAAAGCTTTGCTATACTTCTGAAAGTGTAATCATATCTGACGCCAAATTCGAGGTCATAGCCGCCGAGAGAGTGTTCTAGTGCCAAAAATGCACCATTCGTGAAAGCTGTGTAGTTTGGTAGGAGAGGTATGATGCCCGTTTCAGGCAGGTTCCAGTTATTTCTGCCCAAAAATTGGTAGCCGGTTTCGAGCCAATCGTTAGACCAAACTATTTCATTTTGAATACTGTACTGCAATAGAGATAGTGCAGGAATATCGCTTCTACCGCTGCGGCGGACATCGTATTCTCGGCGCTGATCGCGTTGGCCAGCGATATGCCATTCAAGCAATCCTAGCTCAGTATATTTTTTTAAACCAGATTTTAGCTGTTGATGCTGCACCCATTGTCGAGGTGCCTCTATACCGTAAGAGAACGCTGAATCTGTGAAAAAAGGCACTTCGCGAGAAAAGGCGCTTTCAAGGTCGGTAAGGTTGCCTATGTGGCTACCTCGCATCACACCATATTCCGCGGAGAAGTAATTGTATTTACCCTCCCATTCGAGGGTCTTGTCCCATTGCTTGTGAAGTTCGGCGTTCGCATGTGCCTGTCGTGTCCCAGTATTGTTTAAAAAATATGTTGGAGCGTGACGATCTCCGTAATATTTCAATGTACCTCCTAAACGCCATTGGAGCGTCTCCAAGCCTTTATACAACTGTCCGTTGATTGTTCCGCCACGACCGTTGCTTTCGGTGCTGGAGCGTATTTTTCCGTGAATGTGAGGGTCAAAAGGAATTGAGCCCGATTCCAAGATCACAATCCCACCCATATGCGTACCTGGATATCGCATAGCAGCGGATCCGCTTACCACGCTTACCTCGGTGGCACTATTCAGGTCAATCTCTGGGCTATGGTCGGCGCCCCATTGCTGACCAGTATGTACTACACCGTTATTAACTAATGTTAGTCGATTGCCCGACAAACCATGCACTACAGGTAAACCAATATCTACACCGTTACCCATCATACTCACACCTGCCAAGCTGCTAACTGAGGCGGCAAGAGACTTTCCTGCGCTATTGTCTAGGGTGAGTCTACTGAGACTTTGCTCATTAATCGAATGCTCGTGCTCATCGTGCACATCCACTTCATGAAGCATATTTTCGTGGTGTTCTAAAGTCAGAGAGAGTAAAGTATCCGCAAAAAGCTTAACCAAAACGCGCTCAGAGGGGCAGCCGATGTGTTGCACAAGGACATGGTAGGTACCAGGGCAGAGGTTTTTAAAGGAGAATTGGCCACGGGTGTCGGTCCATTGTTCCATACGAGTCTCAGAAATGTATACGCTCACATCCTCCATGGGTGCGTTATCGTGTGCATCTCTGACCGTTCCGTCTAGGGTCAATAAACAACTTTGGGCAGCCACTGAAAGCGACCACCCAAAGCATAAATATATTATATACAGGAGTTTATTCAACAGTTACATCAAATACCACTTCGATATCTGTTTCGCCACCTGCGTTAGTGATATCACCAGCGCTAACGCCTGCAGCAGATTTCGCAGGTTCGTGACGCAAGGTGATTGTATAGCTTTCACTACCCGCAGCACCTGTAGTTAATTCAAATGACAGTCCCACTGGGTTGCCGTCGTTATCCTGATCAGCGTAAGCAAAAATTGAAGCACCTGTCGTCGCAAAGAAGAATTGGTGCTCTTCGGCTTCGTCAAAAATCTCTGCGGTCAATTCTTCTGCTGGAGTTTCACTTTCGTTAAATAAGGTGATAGATCCTGCATAGGTTGTATTCGCAGTCAATTTGTCTACTGTAATTATCGGTGCATCTCCTCCGTCACCATCTACATCTTGGAAGTTTAGAGTTACTGTTGAACCGCCTGCTTCTAGGTCTACGTTCAAAGTTGTAATGAGTTCTTCTTCGTGATCATGACCAGGATCGTTTGGCTCACACGAGAAAAGTGCCACAGACACTAGAGCCAAGGGTAATAGTTTTACAAATTTCATTTTAAAAGTATTTTTGCCAAAGTTATATTTATTAAATAATTATGCAACAATGTTGCAGAAATAAAAAACAAAATAAATT
>CAJWZE010000021.1 GCA_913049845.1 uncultured Cryomorphaceae bacterium | reverse complement strand
CCAATTGGAAAATCTGGAAACCTTCAAACGTGTAATCAAAGTAATCTGGATTCGCATTCAAGATTGAATCACGATCGTCCGGGCTAACCGTAATTAGCGGATCGCGCTCACGGTAGCTAAAGCCTGTATTATTAGAGCCCGGGCCGTAAGTCAATTTTAATATAACCTCACGGTCAAGTTCTTGAGAAGTCACATCCGGTGCGTCTGGACCATTCAATACCTGGAAACAGTTGTCAAACAGCTTTTGCGCCTTGTCATCTGCGATAATTACTTTCTCAACAGAAGCAAAAAGGTCATTATTGATTAGATCACGCTCCCATACTACCCCAGTAGTTACAAAGTTCAAAGCACCAGGTGCTAACGAGAACGGACCTGCACTGTGCAGACCACGCTTATCTTCTTTGTTCGCTGGACTTTCCCACCAATCTACTGGTGAATATGGAGGATAAGCGCCGGTAGTATCGTAAGACATACCTGGGTATGCGAAGCGCGTTGAAGTCCCGTTACCAGAAGCAACAAAACCATCACCGTTACCAAGATCACCAGCACCCGAAGGCGTTTCAATAATCAACTCCGAGCCATTCTTCCACAGCGCACGCATGTAATTGTAGAAGTGCGTTGCATTATCTGGGTTACCAGAGATATTTGATGCTGTGTTGTTGTAATACATAAACTGGCTCATGATAATGCGCTCGTTCACACCCGTTGCCGGATCTTCCGCAACACAAATTCCTGTTTCAGGATCTTTCACACCATCAACACAACCATCGCGGTCATTATCAAGACCGTCATAGTAATCTGCGAAAGGCCCTTGGAAGAAGTCAAAGCCCACTGCAGGCGGGTTCAAACCGTAACCTAATGCACCTTCATCTTCAGTGTCAGAGTTGTAACAGTATCCAAGACCGCGTGCAATATCACAACCAATAATATCATCGGTGTAATTACCTAAGTCCGGATCAAACCAAGTAGAGAAGTACGTATTAGTCAAACGGAACGTTGATCGATTGATAATACGATAATTGTTGAAGGTCATGTTGTTTACTTCGTCATTTGTAGAGAATGCAAACGCTTGCGCCCGGATCTCGAAACCTAAGGCTCCTGCCTGTGATTCAGTGTGAACGTTACCACGGTCATTATAAACCCACCAGATTGTTTGATCACCGTAAAGAACATCGGTTTCCTTATCACGACAGTCGTATTCTTTGTCGATGTCGTAAGCGGGGTAATCAACCAGGTAATCGTAAACACCATCGCCATCACGATCAATGTACGGGGCCAATTGGTAAGGTAACTCTCCGTCTACGCCGTTTCCTGGCCAATCTTTAATACTTTGTGGTATCTGGCTTTCGTATCCAGGGAAAAGCTCTGCATCATTACAGTTTGGATCATCCAAACATTCCAACCATGCCTTGTGCACATCTACCTCTTCACGGTAAATAATCCAATGGCGGTCGTACTTATCACAGATTTCTTTGTTAGTCGAAGCTGTACCGTCTGTAGTTAGCGGACCTGGCCAGTAGTCGTTACCCGACTGACGGTAAGTCATTGCTGCCAATTTCAATTGGTTACCTTCATCTACACCACCAAGCCACAATGAACCGGCAAACATCGAGTGCTTGTTCGATCCCTTTGGCACCTCGTAACGCGCAGTGTTCAAATCCCACCACATATCGCCACCACCAAGAATGGTAGCACGAACGTTGTTTATACTCAAATCGCTCTGTGCCTTGGAAGGCTGACAAAGTTCTTCGACTGTTTTCATAGAACCGGTATTGGCACTACCTGAGTTCTCGCTTGCACCTTGAACCTCGCGGGCTGAAAGTGGTAGTGTAAAAGCGGCTGAAAGTAAAAGAAGATATACTCTTTTCATATGCTGTTTTTCGAATGCTTTTTAATTATAATCCAATGCGTATACCTAAACGGATACGCCGTGGCAAGCTGAACAAACCAGGGTTTGCCAAGCTGATGTTGTACAAATCTGCGAACGATTGTGCGCTCGCTTGAAATTGAATCGCGTTTTGACCTTGAGGGGAACTCAAGTAACCATCATCACTAGGTGAACCTGTATAGGCATATACACCCAATACGTTTTGCGTATTTAGAACGTTCAGCATTTGAACGTAGATCTCAAAGTTGCTTAATGGACCTTCGTTGAAATTCCACACCTTATTTGCCGTTGCATCCACGCGGAAACTCCACGGAAGGCGAGAACCATTGATGTTGCCTGTCATCGGTGTCTGCGCATCCGTCAAACCGTAGGCAAGAACGCGACGCGTATATGGCGTACCTGAATTTGCATTTACTACCAAGTTCAAACCGGAATTCTCAAGAACACGCTTTCCAAACCATACCGGTCCATTGTACGCAGGTCCTCCACCGTAACGGTAGTCCATATTCATTACTACCTGGTGGCGTGAATCATAAGATAATGGCAGAATGTAACGCAGGTTTGGCTGTCCAGAGCGTGCAATGTTTGCTCCTGAGGTAGAGCTTGAACCCGTACCATCAGCAAACTGAAGGGTGTAGTTTGCATTCAAGCGCACATTACCCGTACGACGCAAATCGTACTGAACCGTATATCCTTTAACTGTACCAAAATCTAAGTTTCCAAATGCAATATACGTTACCGGGTAGGCTTCTGTAAAGCTGAAGGTTTGCATCATATCGCGCATCTCGCGATAAAAGGCACTCAATTTAAGAGCACTGTTATCGTTCAATTTTTGACGGAAACCAATCTCATAATCTGTCGTACGCTGCGGTCTTAAATCTGGGTTAGAAAGAATACTCCCGTTGTTCCCATTTTCCATCTGCAAGTACGTAATCGGGTTCATTCGGTTAGCACCAGGGTCTGGACGCTGCACCATAATGTCGTAGTGCGCAAAGAATTCTGCCTCATCAGAAATAGGAAATTGGAACGAGATACGCGGGCTCACAGTAACTTGTGGCGTGTAATCTTTAAAGCTTTCATTAGCTGTTACCGCTAACTTTTGGTCTTCAATACCTGGATTCTTCAAGAATGGCTTGATACCACCACTTAAATCTGCAATATTCTTCGGGTTTGCCTCAACCTCACCGTTTGCTGTGTACCAGGTCGTTCCTTCGCGGTAGCCTACAATAGTTGATGGATTTTCTTGGTCGTCCACATAAACTACAGCACCGTCACTAATACCTTCTGGCACATCATAACCCGCAAGCGTAGTTGCATCAAGATCTCCCACTGAATATGCTGGGTACAATACGTAAGGATCTGCTAGAACTGGTTGATTGGCATCAAAACGGTCCACACGAACACCTATGTTAAAAAAGAGGTCTTCGTACGTAAATTGATCTTGAATATAACCTGCCATATATATCGGTTCAAAAGCACCTATCATACGAGGTGAATTTCCTTGAGCATCAGTGGCAAAGAAATCTGTCAATGACGGACGGGTGGTCAATCGGTTCCCTAAATAATCGAAACCGTAATAACCAATGTACTGGCTCGAACCAATATTCAACAGTTCGTTCGCAGAGAACATATCTAAAGAGAATGTGGATGGATCGTAAGAATCAATGTCTAACCAATCTGTGCCATTTGGATCTAGACCCAAAGTTTCGCGCAAATTGCGGTCGAACGTTCTAGGCTTGTCAGCATCAAACAAACGCGGGTAATTCAAAGTATCCTGAAATACACCGTTATTATCATATGAAGCTTCTGGGTTATTTAGGTCCAATTCTCGTATCGCATCGTTTTGCAATAGACGCATCAGCGTCCACAATCCAGTAGCACCTACACTGTAAGAACGGTCAAAGCGTTGTTCGTATTCCACACCCACAATTAGTGAATGGTCTTTAATATCAAAGGTTGAAGATGCGGTAATACGGAACTGATCGTTCAATGTTTTGCCGTAAGAGGCTTGGTTCGCACCAACATTACCCCACAAGCCGTACACCGACGACGGCTGGTCACCATTGAGAAGACCACCGCCAGCTCGAATATCTTCGAGCGAACGAGCTCTATTAAAAATCAAATTCTGATCAACGAAGTTGTAAAAATTCGATGTGTAATTCGAAAGTATAGGGTTGTTTTCACCTGGCGTGTAATCCACATTTACACTCTGATATACGGCCAAAGTATATGCATCCATCACCTTACCGTAATTCGGATCATTTGGATCTGTAATAGTGTCAGAGCCCAAGGTATAAAGTGGGCGGTACCGAGTCTTATATGTGCCGATGTGACCGTAAGCAAATAGATTGTCTTTGTGACGTGCGTCTTGAGACAAACGCTCGTTACGCGTAAAGTCCATTTGGATAGAATAGAATGCGTTGCGAATAAGCGAGTTAGAGGAATCTGATGCATTGCCAAAACGTTGCTGGAAGCGAACGTAGGTAGACCAGTCTTGAGCAAACGACTCTGAGTTGTTAGCGTAGTTCATTAACTCATTAAATCTGCTACCATTCCGGCCTTGGTTCATGTTGTAACGTCCACCAACAGTCAGGGTGGTTTTCTCAGAAGTAACAAACTTTAAGTTACCCGCAATGCGTACCGATGTTCTTGCTACATTTTCACGGAAATTTTGAGGTAATAAATCATCCTGCGTCAAGAAATCTGCAGCATTAAGTACCCCAAAACCTGAAGAGGCAGGCACCAAAGGATTTGCTTGTAATTCTGATAATTTATCGTCATTCACTTTCCAAGTGGTTAGCGAACGGGGAGAACCATCGCGGTTATACTGAAATTCTGAAGCGAGAAGGAAACCAACAATTGGTTGTCCTGTTTTCTTGTTTCTAATAAGTGGCCCACCTAAAGTAAGTGCACCCAAGTTGTAGTGGTAAGGATCGAATACTGAGCTGGTCAAAATCTCAGATGACCCGAAGTAATATGGTGCTGGACCTTTTGTAGTTGTAGCAATTACACCACCGGTAACATCACCATACTGTGCTGGTGTACCTCCAACAATAACCTCTGTCTGCAGAATCGCATCACGTGGTAAATTAACATCACCACGAACCTTTACCCCATCGATGAAGACAACGTTGGTAGAAGAACGTGAACCACGAACGTTGAACGAACCACTTCCGTCTTGCTGGAATACTCCAGCGGTAGTGCCAACAATCTGGCTAAGGTTACGGTACGGAAGATTCTTGATTTCCTCTGAGGTTACAATTTCTGAGGTCTTACCTGTTTCGATGAGCTCTTCGGAAGCAGTTACCGTGACCTCTTGAATCATGGTACTCTCAACCGTCATATTGAAGTTGACCACCTTTGGCTTACCAGAGTAAACAGTTATACCGTTTAGGTTGAAATCTGCATAACCGATGAAATTACAAGTAAGATTGTACACACCAGCATTAACCGGATTGATGTTATACTTTCCATCAAAATCTGTGGTTCCTGTTGCAATGACAACATCCTTGTCTTTTACGATTACCGTAGCAAACGGAATGACCTCGCCTGTGCGCTTATCCTTGACCATTCCTTTGATAGAACCAGGACGCGATTGACCGTAGCTAAATGCTACTGCCAAGACCATAATAAGCGTGAGTATTCTTTTGACCATAAATACTGGCTTTACTTTTTGGATTATAAGCCGTAAATATAAGCATCAGAACCGGAGAATTAACAATGAAATCGAGCTATCTTGCAGCTAATGAGTAAAAGACTTTGCAGACTAATAAACAAACCCTTACGATCCCTGCTCTTGCTAGGGTTAGGGTTAAGTTCATGCAACAATACAAATATTGTATACGATATTCCGGAACCTTTGGTTGATGAAACAATCTACCTGAGCGACCCTTCGAGCTTCAATCTAACCGTGATTGGCGGTCAGCTATTACTGCCAAATGCAGGGCACACAGGGGTGCTTGTTTACCGACGGTATTTTGACGGTCAATTTTACGATTTTGCCTCTTATGAAGCCGCTTGTCCCGAGCACTGGGCCGACGGTTGTGGTGTGCTCGAAAGCAGCAACGGTGATTTTTATTTTACTTGTGGTTGTGACGCGCATCAGTACCAACTTTTAGACGGCCAGAGTATAGATACTAGTTATACGCTACCAATCAAAGAATACAGCTGTTCCTTCGACGGGGTTAATGTTATCAGAATAACAAATTGACTTATACGAAAGCGTTCTCGCCAGTAATGTCTAAACCTGTGATTAAGAGGTGAATGTCATGCGTCCCCTCGTAGGTTACGACACTCTCTAAGTTCATCATATGTCGCATGATTGAGAAGTCACCAGTTATGCCCATTCCACCCAACATTTGGCGTGCTTCGCGTGCAACTTTCAATGCGATTTCTACATTGTTACGCTTCGCCATGGAAATCTGTGCAGAGGTTGCACGGCCCTCGTTTTTCAGGTGACCCAAGCGCCAAGTTAATAGTTGTGCCTTGGTGATTTCTGTAATCATTTCTGCCAATTTTTTTTGTTGCAATTGGAAGGCAGCGATTGGCTTACCGAACTGAATACGTTCTTTAGAATATCTTAACGCCGTATCATAACAATCCATGGCTGCACCCAAGGCGCCCCATGCAATTCCGAATCGCGCGCTGTCTAGACATGATAGCGGTGCGCCAAGGCCGTCACGACCAGGTAGAATGTTTGATTTTGGAACACGCAAGTTGTCAAACACTAATTCGCCCGTCGAGGAGGCGCGAAGGGACCATTTGTTGTGCGTTTCTGGAGTGGTAAATCCTTCCATGCCACGTTCAACAATAACACCTTTGATCCGTCCAGCCTCATTTTTCGCCCAAACAACTGCGATGTCACAAAACGGCGAATTTGAAATCCACATCTTCGCACCATTCAAAATAATGTTCTCACCGTCTTCCACAAAGTTGGTTGTCATTCCGCCTGGATTTGATCCGAAGTTTGGCTCCGTTAATCCAAACGAACCAAGGTATTCTCCTGTGGCTAATTTTGGTAAAAACTTCTTCTTTTGCTCCGGACTACCGAAGGCATAGATAGGAAACATTACTAGAGAGCTTTGAACTGAACAGGTAGATCGAATGCCCGAATCACCACGTTCTACTTCCTGCATCATTAAGCCGTAACTAATATGATCTAAGCCCGCACCTCCATACTCTTCTGGGATATAAGGGCCAAAGAGCCCTACCTCGCCCATTTCTTTTACTAGGTGCTCTGGAAACGCAGCACGCTGTGCAAAGTCTTCAATGATTGGGCTTACACTGCGCTTGACCCAGTCACGTGTTGCGTCACGAATCATTTTGTGTTCCTCACTGAGCAGTTCGTCAAGTAAGTAGTAATCTGGATGTTGAAATTGATCCACCATGCTTTATATAGTTTTCTTGAGTGGCTGTGAAATTAAACACAAAAGGTGGAAAATTGTTATAAATTCAATTCTTTCACTATTAATTTTTCAAGAATTCCTATGAAGAAATCGCTACTCATTGTCGCCTTGTTCGGCATCTCAACTTATTCATACACAAACAGTGGAGGTTCACCTACCGGAAAGAGCGGATCGCCTGGCGACAATGGACAAACCTGTGCAGGCGGATATTGCCATAGTTCAGGCAGTGCCTTGGGCGGCGAAGTCATCGGCATCGCTTCTTCCGTAGATAGTATTTCCGATGGCAATACGATTGGAATTACTCTCGGCGTAAAACCGAATGGAACGTCTTCAAAGGTTGGCTTTATGGCCAGAGTGGAAGATGCGAACGGAAATCAATTGTCTACCTCGAATCCAGGAACTGGAGCAAAACGTGTAAGCGATTACATCACACACACCAGTGGCGGAACCGCGGTATCTAACGATAGTATTCATTGGACCTTTGATATAGACGGCACAAATTTTCCAGATAGTATCACCGTTTATGCAGCTATCAATTTTACGAACAGCAACGGGCAGACCTCGGGCGATTATGTGATGACCACTTTAAAAACTCTTTATAAAAGCACAGAGAGTAACATTGGTTTAGTGGAGACTAAAGATGCTCCTTTAATGGTTTACCCAAACCCAGCTTCATCAGTATTTAAGGTGAAAGCGAACGGTCTTGTGGCCATTCGTTTGTATAATACGATTGGTCGATTCATGCAGTTGGATTATTCCGCATCCTTGTTTGATGAGGCGATTTTGGACGTAAGCAATCTAGCGCGCGGCAACTACATCTTGCACGCCGAATATTCAGACGGTAGTATACGATACAAGCACATCGTTTTACAGTAACTTTGTGTCCAAGATGGACGTGAAATGGTTATTTATTGTGTTTTTGTCAGTCCTTGGAGCATTCAGGGCGCTAAAGCCCGGTTTATTCGCCAAATGGATTCGCTTGCAGTGGGAGGAACTCGCTGATACTCGTGGTCGTTACAGTACATCAATCTTGAGTTTACTACTCCCGGCAGCAGTATTCTTTGTGATCGGAGAAGCTTTAGAATTAGGACTGCTTTGGTGGAAAGCTCCAGCAGCCATAACAATCCTATTGTTATCACGCTGGGTCTTTTCCGTCCTGTTAAGTCTGTTGTTTTCTTCTAAAAATGCCCTTCAAAATGGAACAAATCTTTTTGGAGGCATTCAATTGAGTTACTTCTATAGCCTCATTTGCTTTCTCATACTCAGCAACCTAATCATCAATAAACAATGGTCCGATGCGGGAATCTATTTGCTCGGTATAGGTCACACAATCGGATTGCTCTGGTTCGCCATTAAGAGCCCTGTACTTCAAAATATAGGTAGCGGTGGGGCTCGTTTTTACGCAATGTCTTACCTTTGCACGCTCGAACTAGTACTAATTTTTTCGTTCGTCAACTAACACTCATGGCAAATAGACAAACAAAAGTGAAGTCGATTTTGGTGTCACAACCAGAGCCAACCACGGAATCTCACCCTTTTTTCACACTAGCCGATAAGCACAAGGTAGATGTGGATTTTCGCTCGTTTATTCATGTTGAAGGAGTTACAGCCTCAAACTTTAGAAAAGATAAAATTCAAATAAGGGATTACCGGAACGTCATCTTAACATCTAAGAATGCCGTTGACCACTACTTTCGTATGTGTGAAGACATGCGCGTTCAGATAAGTCCTGATACACGCTATTTTTGTATCTCTGAAGCAATTGCCTACTACTTGCAGAAATATGTGGTGTACCGCAAGCGCAAGATTTACCATGGCAATTTGAAGATCGAAGAGTTAATCCCAACCTTGAAGAAGTTCAAAAACGAAAAATTCTTAATGCCTTCATCAAACAGCTTAAAGCCTTCGATTCCGAATGCTTTAGCTGATGCAGGAATTGACTACACGCGTGCTATTCTTTTCAACACGGTGGTGAGTGATTTGAGCGATTTAGAAAATGTATTCTACGATATGCTGGTGTTTTTCTCTCCTTCTGGAATTAAGAGTTTGTATGAGAACTTCCCGGAATTCAAACAAAATAATACACGTCTGGCTTGTTTTGGAACAACGACACAGAAAGAAGCACAAAGTAACGGATTGATTGTCGATATCCCTGCACCTACGCCGGATGCCCCATCGATGACAAAGGCCATCAGCGATTACATCAAAGTGGCAAACAAGAAGTAAGATATATTGTAAATTGGGGACCCGGCGCTCGCGCCGGGCTTTTTTTATGCAATACAGTTTTTCCAAAAAAGAACATCTCACAAAGAAGGAACATTTCGATAGTCTTCACGCCGAAGGTCGCAGTGTAAAAGCCTTTCCATTCTCATTGCGTTATATGGAGGCCGTACTAGAGGATGGGCTCCGAAGGAAAGTGGCGATTGTGGCACCTAAGCGCGGGTTAAAGAAGGCTGTTGAGCGCAACAGGGTGAAGAGACAGATGCGAGAATTGTACCGCTTGAATAAGGATAAAGTTTTAGATAGTGGTGTTCAGGAAATCTGGTCCATACGCTATTTGGGAAACCGACCGAACGATTATGCCTTTCTCGAGGCAGAATATTTGAAGTTACTTGTGGCGTATGCAGAGCAACGAAAAAAAGAATTGGAAAATGAGAAATAAAATGAGCCTTTCGGTCGTGATTGTAGGTGCGGGCGTTCTGATGAGTGCGGCTACGGGTGATCCGTTTGAAACGAGTAAGCAATTAGAAGTGTTTACCTCGGTGCTGCAGCAGGTGCAGGTAAATTATGTTGATGAGATTGGTGCTGAACAAGCGGTAGGGAGTGCAATCAAGGGGATGTTGAAGGAATTAGACCCATATACAGTATATTACCCAGAAGACAAGATCGAAGACGTTCGTTTGCTACAAACAGGTGAGTATGGCGGGGTTGGATGTGTTATTCAGAAAATCGACAAAGACATCTACATCTCTGACCTGAATAACAGTGGACCTGCAAAGTCGGCCGGAATTCAGGTTGGGGACATCATCAAAAAAGTAGGCGACATTCCTATCGATAATTTTTCCATCTCAGATGTCAGTTCACTGCTCAAAGGAACACCAGACAGCGAAGTCAAAGTCCTAGTAGAGCGCGGCGGCAAAGAGAAAGCCTTCACCTTTAACCGTCAAAACATAAAATCTAAGGCGGTGCCTTTTTATGGTATGCGTAATGATGGTGTTGGCTATTTATATCTTGACGGGTTCACGGCAAAAGCCTCTTCTGAGGTAAGAAATGCATTGATTGAGCTGAAGAAAAAAAATCCAAAAGGCATCATTTTAGATCTACGCGGGAATGGCGGCGGATTGCTCATAGAAGCTGTAAAGATTGTAAGTTATTTCAGCGATACCAAGGATACCATCGTGAGCACCCGTGGACGTGGTGGAGAAATCCAAGACGTGTATCGCAAGGCAGCAAAAACTCTATTACCAGATTTATCTTTAGCTGTACTGGTGGACGATCGCAGCGCTTCAGCTTCAGAAATTGTCGCTGGTGCTATTCAAGATTTGGACCGCGGAGTCATATTAGGTGAGAAGAGCTTTGGAAAAGGGCTGGTACAGCAGATTAAACCTTTACCCTTTGGCGCTCAAATGAAGGTAACGGTCGCAAAGTATTATACGCCGTCCGGGCGCTGTATTCAAAGGGTGAATTACGACCGCGACGAAAACGGCACGCGTACGAAAAAACCAGCACAAAAGGAGTTCGCCACGGTAAGCGGAAGACCTGTTGTAGATGGCGACGGGATTCATCCAGATTCAACATTGTCCGATGCCTATTATCCGGAATTTATATCGGCTATGAGTGCTAAAGGACTGGATTTAAGGTATGCGGCAAACGTGTTAAACTCGATGGAGGATAAATCCCCAGATGATTTCGAGCTCAGCCAAGATCAATGGGCGGCTTTTGTGAGATTTTTAGCTGAGGAAGAATTCAACTTTGAGAGTTTGGGGGAGCGAAAATTGAAGCAGTTGGGAAAGGCGGCCTCAGAACTAGACTACCTCAGTGAAGATGATATTCAATCGCTTTTAAAAAGTGTCGAACAAAGAAAGGGCCGATTACTCGAAAGTCAGCGTTCCGAGATTACCAAATACATAGAAGACTATCTCGTTCAAAAGCGTTTCGGTTTGGAGGGCGCATTGCAGCGAAGCTTACACCGCGATACCCAGATCAATACGGCAGCAAGTATTTTACTCGAAGATGGTACGATGAATGCGCTTTTGGGCGTTAAGTAACCAATGACAAAAACACATTCTTACTTGCACATCACCGGCGGTATAGGCGCAGCCTTGCTACCGTTTGCCTTTCCGTGGCTCAGTCCAGTTTATGGTCTCATTATCATGGCCCTCGGTACGTTGGCTGCTGGCAGGAAGAATTTCCGCTTTGCCCCCTTACTATTGTTTACTGTCTTCATAGACTGGCAATGGTTGAGTACAACATGGAGCGAGCATAGCATCGAAGGATGGGGCGATGTTATTATGGTGTTGCCCATCACCGTAATGGGCATTTTGATGCATACCATTGCATTGGATGAACACCAAAACTGGGTGAAGCGATGGATGGAGACCTTTGCGTGGGCAACTTTGGCGGCTTGGACATTCATCTTCTGTAAAAGTCTATATCTCAACGGATGGGTGAGTTATAAAGAATTTGAATTAGGGGGCCGATTGGGCGTTCATTTCCAGAGCCTCTACCTTATCGCAGCAGCACTCATTCTAGAGCGTAAAATTTGGCGAAAGACTTATGGACTTAGTTTACTTCGCGCTGGCGCGGTACTCTGGCTGTTATTTGGGGTCATAGTCTTGAGTGTACGTATTCATTTAATCATAGTGCCGATCATCGCTACAATTAGGTTTTGGGAATTATCTTACAAAAACAAGAAGAATTGGAAGAAAATATTAGGTGTTGGCTCATTAGCACTCGCATTGGGCGCTTTATTAATCACTACGTTACCGGGACCTCGTGAACGCTTGATTGATCTGCGCAATGAAATCCGAAGCATTGACGGAAAGGTAGATGGCAAACAAACCAACCATCGCATATTTATTTGGGGCGAAGGAATAAAAATCATTACTGAGCACCCTGTGGTTGGCTTGGGTAATGGTGCTGGAGAATTTGAACTCAATGAACGTTTAGGTGAACTAGAGGTCTATTTTTATCGCGGCAAAGAGGCCTATACCCTGGATGAGTTTATGTACGATTTCCACAATATCTGGATACAGAGCTGGGTAGAAAGCGGCCTTGTTGCGGTACTTCTATTGGCCGCTATATTTTTATGGGGCCTCTTCAAAAGTAAGGGCGTGTTGCGCTACATCTGGCTACTGCTCATATTGACCGGCACTACAGAAAGCCTACTCGACAAGCAGGCAGGTGCCTTGCTGATAGCCTTTATAGTAGGGCTAACCGCCCTACAAAGTCTCAAAAAAAGAAGGGAACCACTTTCGTAGCTCCCTTGAGAATATAAGTATGGCTCGAAAGTTACTTCTTAGTATCTTTTATCTCTTTAGCGGCCTTTTCCTTCGCCTCCTTCAGCATTTCCACGCCCAACAAACCCGATTGGATTTCAGTCTGCAAATCGCCGACGGTTCCAGGAGAGTAAGGCATAAAAATGGTACTTATATTGTTATCTGCCAAGCGGCTGATTGTGTCGTAATGCTGGGTCATAAATAGCATGTTCATTACGTGCTGACCGGTAGTGCCTTCTTCCATAGCTCCACGTACTTCCTCCACACTTTGCTTCAAACCATTAGCAATGGCGATGCGCTGGTTCGCTATCCCCTCCCCTTGCAACTTCTTACTTTCTGCCTCGGCTTCAGCAGCGGCAACTACCTTGATTTTTTCTGCCTCGGCGTATTCCTTAGCCGCCTCTTTTAAACGCTTGGCAGCATTGATCTCATTCATTGAATTTTTCACCTTGGAATCTGGATCAATATCGGTCACCAAGGCTTTCACAATCTCGTATCCGAAGCCTGAAATAGTCTCTGCCAATTCATTTTGAACGGCGACAGCAATCTTGTCTTTCTCGCTAAAAACATCGTCGAGAATGAGTTTTGGAACTTCGGAGCGAATAGAATCGAACACGTAAGACTGTATCTGTGCTTCAGGATTGTCGAACTGGTAGAAAGCTTTACGGATTCCTTCGGCATTAGCGGTTACGAAATACTGAACAGATACAATGAGGTTAACAAAAACGTCATCCTTCGTCTTGGTTTCTATATTCACCGGTAATTCACGAACACGAAGATTCACGACACCGGATTTTTTATCTATAAATGGAATTTTAAATTGGAGACCGCTTTGGGCGATGCGTTGGAATTTGCCCAATCGCTCGATGACCACTGCGGTTTTTTGTTTGACTGTGAATACTGCTCTCGTAGCCAAAAGGATGAGCAACCCAATGATTAGAGGCGTGGTAATAAAATCCATACTAGTTTTAAGTTTAAGTTTTCTAAGAGAAAATACAAATTAAAAGCAACAAATGGACCTTCGAAAGGGAATAAATCGTTGTTAATCCTTGATGTACAATCTTGGTACTCTAGGGCCAATTCCGCTAAGGACCTCATAGGAAATCGTCCCTGCCGATGCAGCCAAATCTGAGGCACTTTGATGCGGTCCCAAAATTTCAACCTCGTCGCCCGGCTTCACGTTCAAGCCACTTACATTTACCATACACATATCCATACATACTCTTCCCAACAAGGTGCAGCGATGGCCGGCGATAAATACGCTCCCTTTGCCACCAGATAAGGCGCGCGACAAACCATCTGCATAGCCCACCGGAAGCGTTGCATACCTCAGAGGCTCAGTTGCGGTAAAGGTGATGCCGTACCCTACGTGATCTCCAGGCTTAAGGTCGTTGACCTGGCTCACCTTGCACTTCCAAGAAATGACTTCTTCTAAAGGCGCTATGGCTTCATAGCTACCTGCACCGTATAGCCCTATTCCTAGTCGAACCATCTCTTGCGAGGCTTCGTTGAACCTGTTTATACCATTCGTATTCAACACGTGGGCAATAGCACCTGGGTATTGTGCTTTCACAACTTCTGCTACGTGTTCAAAAGTACTCAACTGTCCCCTCGTAAAATCATCTTTATATGGATCATCGGCCGCAGCCAGGTGCGAAAACACCCCCACCACTTCAACGGAGGGTTCTGTGGCCAATTCTTTCAATAATTCCCCTACCTTATCGGGCGCAAAGCCCAAACGGTTCATACCCGTATTAATCTTCAAATGTACCTTCAACACCTCCGTTCTTTTGTTACTGAGCCAAGTATCTAACTGGTGGCGTGCGAACAACTCCGCCTCTGTACCTGCAGCAGCAAGCAGTGGCATTTGTTGTGGATCTACATTGAGAACCAAAATAGGCATAGTGATGCCTCGCGCACGCAGGCTCAATGCCTCCTGCGCAAAAGCAACGCCGAGATAATCGACATGTAAACTTTGTAACCAACGCGCCACCTCCAAGGTTCCTGACCCATAGCTTGCTGCCTTGACCATCGCCATCACCTTGGTAGGAGGATTAAGAACAGCTTTGAACTTCTGTAAGTTGCGACGCATCGCGCTAAGGTTCACTTCGGCCCATGTACTGTGGTATTGGTCTTGCAGAGTAGCGGCAAATTGTTCCAATTTATAGGCCCGTCTACCCTTTACTAGAACCGTTGTTTTATTCAGGTCAAGACCGGCAAAAATCGCAGTGATCTCACTAATATCTTCAGGCTTTTCCACCCACCAAATACGGTCCAATCCATAGCTCTCTGCCAAGGTCTTTGCTTCTTCGGTTTTCTCACTGTCACCTAAGTGGCTAAGCACTGCCCATTTTCTTGAGGTTGGCGAGCTACTCGCCAGTTCTTCCAGGGCCCAACGGAGACTGCTCAAATCGGAACTATAGGTGTCCTCTAAAAGGTAACCGGCGTCTTTTGCACCACGCAATTGCATACGCATCTCAAGCGGCTGTAAAAGTGAAAGTCGTCGCTGCAGCTCTTCCATTGAAGCGCCCAGCAGTAACGCACCGCCTATGGCACTGAGGGCATTCTGTTTCTGATATTCGCTTCTAAATGGCCAATCTTCGATTTGCTCCTGGTCCAGTTCCTCCCCGGCACCCAATACAAGTGTACGCTCGGGGATCTTTAGTTCCAATTCTTGTGCCCAGTTCAACCACTTGCGGCCAATAACCAAACTGTGGCAGTGTTCAAACAGCTTAAATTTTTCGGCGAATTTTTGCGCATCGCTTTCAAAGTTTTCGCCGTGTGCATCACCCAAGGTCGTGAAGATGCCTATGGTAGGGCGCACCAATTGTTCGTGGCGCTTCATCGCTCCAAGCTGATCGATACCCACCTCAACGATGGCACCCTCGTGCTGCTCAGTTAAGGCGCTTAACGTGAGCGGAACACCTAGTTCACTATTAAAGCTAGCATGTGTGCGGTGGATGTGCTCTGGGGAACCCAGAAGTTCGTACAACCATTCCTTGACCACGGTTTTTCCATTGCTTCCGGTAATGGCGATGACTTCGCCCCCAAGTGCCTTCCGCTGCTGTGCCGCCCAAACCCTGAGGACCTCTAGCGGTGACGGGTGCAGTATAAAACTGGTCGAAGGGTGGTGCGCAGTGTGCTCATGGTCGCTGCAAATGACGGTAGTGGCGCCGCGCGCGATGGCGCTGTCTATGTAGTGATGACCGTCCGCATGCGCTGTTTTGAGCGCTATAAAACATGTGGGTTGAGCACTATGAATACGTCGGGAGTCGAAGGCGAACTGGGTGAATGTTGCCTCCTGTGGGCCGTGCACAGTTGCGCCGGCTAGTGTCGCAATATGTATGGCTTTAATCGCCACTTTTTCCTGCATTCAATTCGTTGTAAACCGAGCGGCTCACTGGTTCATATTCGCCGTTTTCACCCAACATAAAGGTCTGATCTCCTTCCACTATACGGTGAGAGAAGTGCGCTGGACCGCCGGTACGGCGGCAGATTGCGTGGAGCTTGGTCACATATTCTGCAGTAGCAAGAAGGTTGGGCATAGGGCCAAAGGGACGGCCCTTAAAGTCCTTGTCTAAGCCAGCAATAACCAAGCGTTTGCCTTGATTGGCAAGGGCGTTGGCCACCTCGACGATGCCTTCGTCGAAGAATTGGGCCTCATCTATGCCTACGACTTGAATATCATCGGCCAACAGAAGCATGTTTGAACTGTTGTTAATAGGCGTCGATGGAATGGAATTTTTATTATGGCTCACCACCTCTTGTTTATCATAGCGAATATCAGAGGATGGCTTGAAAATTTCGACTTTCTGACCAGCAATCTGAGCGCGGCGCATGCGCCGAATTAACTCCTCAGTCTTGCCACTAAACATGGGACCACATACAACCTCAATCCAACCGCCTTTTTGTTGGTTAAATTCTATACCGCTTTGAAACATGAGAACAGATTAATGCTACTTTGGCGTTAAAGGTAGATAATATAGCAGCTAGAGGAAAGGTTTATGAAGAAGAGAACGCAGATTGAAGCAGAATTGGCCCAATTGGTCCTAGAAATAGGAGCTAAGACTCATTCAGAAGCAGCAAAAGCCATACTCAACCTCTATAAAAGTTTGGCTTTGTTAGAAGCTGAAGAATCCATCCAGCAACAACTTGTATCGGCCCAAAAAGACATGCAAACTAAACTTCGTTCTAGGATTTCAGAACTTCAATCAAAGGAAAGTCTTCCTGAGATTGCTGTGGATACTCCTGCCACAACAACAAATGAGGAGGACGATGACGTCAATCAACTCTCGCTCGTCGATGTCGCTGAAGAAATTGAAAAAGAAGCCGCAGCTAAGGCCGCACAAAAAGAGCCAGTAAAAGTACATGTAACGTCACCTGAAGAAGCGCCTCAATTAAAAGAGCCTGTTCTTAAATCACGTGAAGACCGCACAATATTCCAATTGGACGATGAAGTTGCACCAAACCTAGCAGCCTCTGAGCCTGAGGAAGAAGCTGTAGCTGAACCCGCAATAGTAAAGAGTGCAAGTGTCGCTGAAAAAACCCAGAGCACTGAAAAGAAAAGTTTAAACGACCGATTGGCAGGCGGCGTACTTAAATTTGGACTGAACGATAGAATTGGTTTTGTGAAAGATCTGTTCGACGGTTCGGCTGAAGATTTCAACCGCGTAGTGAGCCAACTCAACACCCTAGTAACCTTGCTGGAAGCACAAGAGTTCTTAACCACACACATTGCGCCGGAATACGGCTGGGAAAATAAAGAGGAAACGGCAGAGCGCTTCATGGCCGCGTTAGAACAACGCTTCGCCTAAGATGTCGGCCACGCTATACGTCGTACCCACGCCAGTGGGTAATCTAGAGGACATGACGTTTCGCGCCATTGCGATACTGAAACATGCCGACCTCATCCTTGCGGAAGATACCCGCACCACGGGAAAATTGACGTCACATTTTGGTATTGATACGCCCAAGCAAAGTTTCCATATGCACAACGAACACAAGGTAGTGGAGCGTTACATCGGCCAGATTTTAGCAGGCACGACTATTGCTTTGGTGAGCGACGCCGGCACCCCAGGAATTAGTGATCCAGGATTTTTATTGATACGTGCAGCTGCCGATGCAGGAATTGAAATCATCACCTTACCGGGTGCCACTGCTCTTGTTCCTGCTCTAGTAAGCAGCGGCTTGCCTTGCGATACCTTTTATTTTGAAGGCTTCCTGCCGTCTAAGAAAGGGCGACAAACGAAACTTCAAAACATTGCAACATCTACCTCAACAGTCGTGCTCTATGAAAGTCCCCATAAAATCATTAAAACCCTCGGACAAATAGTCGAATTTTGCGGTAGCGACCGCCAAGTAGCCCTGTGCCGAGAGATCTCAAAGAAATTTGAGGAGAGTATTCGCGGTAGTGCAAGTGAGGTGCTTGCCCAGCTTGAGGAGCGCGGCGGTGTGAAAGGAGAATTGGTTCTTATTGTTGGAGGACTGAGCAAACAACAAGCCAAGGAAAAGGGTTAATATAGCATGACTTCGATCAAAGCACAATCTATAGAACAATGGTTCGATGTTAACGATTCCGGTCCCATATTGATTGCCGGTCCATGCAGTGTGGAAAGTCCTGAGCAGGTACTTGAAACCGCAGAGGAAATTAGTACGAACGCGCCCATCTCATTATTGCGTGGCGGGGTCTGGAAACCTCGCACAAAACCAGGTTCGTTTGAAGGTATTGGCGCCGAGGCTATGCGTTGGCTTATCGATGCAGGTAAAGCTATAGGTACCCCGACTACTGTTGAAGTGGCCAATACCGAGCATGTAGAACTCGCCCTAAAGGAAGGGGCTGATGTGCTCTGGATTGGAGCCCGAACCACGGTGAATCCGTTCTACGTTCAAGAGATTGCAGAAGCGCTAAAGGGCGTGAATATTCCCGTACTTGTTAAGAACCCTATTCATGCCGAGATTGGCCTTTGGGCGGGCGCTATCGAGCGCTTTCAAAAGGCAGGCACCGAGCGTATAGCCGCGGTGCACCGTGGATTCTTCTCTACCGCTAAAAGTATATACCGCAATGAACCAGAATGGCAACACAGCTTCGATCTGCGTGCACTGATGCCAGAGATAAAAATTATTTGTGACCCCAGCCATATAGCCGGCGACCGGAGCCTTATTAAAGAAGTGAGCCAGGTGGCGATGGACCTCGGTATGGAAGGCTTGATGATCGAGACACACCGCTATCCAGATCACGCCTTAAGCGATGCGAAGCAGCAGATCACGCCGGCAAAATTGGGTGCGATTATTCGCGAGCTAAAAATTCATACAGAGGTTCCCTTACAGCCGAATCCTGAGCTCGCTATTCTCCGCGAGGCCCTGGACGTTCTGGACGATAAAATCGTAGATGTGCTTCAAAAGAGATTTGCTAAGGTCAAAGATATCGCTGCCATCAAAGAGAGCGAGGGACTTAGCATTTTTCATATGGAACGGTGGCTAAAATTGGTCCAAGAGCAAACTTCAAAAGCCGAAGGTAAAGACATGTCTCCAGCTTTCATTCATGAGCTCTTTGCTCTAATACACAAATACAGCGTGGACTACCAGACTGAATTAATTAAAAAAGATTCGTAATGCTTTGGAGCCCAAAGCCGACTCCCGAGGCAGGCATTACATCCATTTTAACGTCAGAAGTCACCACAGACCCGCTACTCTCACACCTACTGGCCGTTCGCGGTATACAAGATTTTGGAGCGGCTAAAGCCTTTTTTAGGCCAAATTTAAAACACCTGCACGACCCTTATCGTATGAAAGATATGGAGGTGGCTGTAGAGCGTATCGAACAAGCGCGAATACAGCAAGAACAGGTGATGATTTACGGCGATTACGATGTAGACGGCACCACTTCGGTTGCTTTGATGTGCCAATTTCTTGACGGCAAATTCCCGATGGAAGCCTACATCCCAGACCGCTATAAAGAAGGCTATGGATTATCTTTTGAAGGAATCAATCTAGCCGCGGAGCTGGGCATAACATTGATTATCGCCCTTGACTGTGGGATAAAGGCCTTCGACCAGATTACCCACGCACGGCAATTGGGCATAGATATTATCGTCTGTGACCACCACCGCCCCGATCAGGAGCTGCCACTCGCTAAGGCCATCCTTAACCCAAAGCGTCCTGATTGCCTTTACCCTTACAAAGAACTCTCTGGATGTGGCGTAGGATTCAAACTTTGTCAAGCGCTCTGCGAGCGCTGGGGACTGCCTTACGAGCATTGCCTATACCCCTTACTAGACTTGTGTGCCATCTCTATTGCGGCAGATATAGTTCACGCCACGGGAGAGAACAGGATATTGGCCCATTTTGGAATGGAGCGTCTAAGAAATGGGGAAAGCCGACCGGGTATTGCCGCACTGCTACAAGTGGCAGCCAAAAATCCTAAAGAACTAAATTTTAGAGACCTAGGGTTTACCATTGGCCCAAGAATCAATGCAGCCGGGCGAATGGAAAGTGGCCTGCGCGCTGTCGAACTGCTGCGCTCCGAAAAGGGCAAGGCACAGTTAGAACTTGCCCATCGTATTCAAAAATTCAATGCGGAACGCCGCGAGGTACAGCAAACTATTTTCCAAGAAGCTAAAGACCAATTGGACCCCGCAAACTATCCATTTTCCAACGTCCTTTACAGTCCAGATTGGCATAAAGGTGTGGTTGGTATCGTCGCCAGCAAGATTGTGGAAACGCGCTACCGACCAACCATAGTATTTACGAAAAGTGGCGATAAACTGGCAGGAAGTGCTCGCTCTGTGACCGATTTCGACCTCTACGAGGCCCTTTCAGCATGTGAGGAGCATTTAATCCAATTCGGTGGGCATAAATATGCCGCTGGAATGACCCTCCACGAGAGCCAACTGCCCCATTTCAAAGCAGCTTTCGAAGCCTATTGCCAGAAGAATCTGAGCGCCAATCAGCTCGAGCAAAACTTCTTTTATGACGCCCAGGCCCATCTGAGCCAATTCACTCACCGCTTCCACAAAATCCTAAAGCAACTAGAGCCGCACGGACCTGAAAACCCTATTCCCATATTCTTGCTTAAGAATCTTGTAAACGCTGGACAAACGCGTGCCGTAGGTGACGACAAAACTCATCTCAAATTGAATGTCAAACACCAGGAAGGCGGCGCCACGATTTCTGGAATCGCCTTTGGGTGGGGCCACCTCGAAAAAGATTTCAAAGCCGGCAGGTCCTTCGACGCCTTAATTACCCTTACTGAAAACCACTTCCGCGGTCAAATGAGCATCGAAATTATGGTCGAAAGCCTGCGCCCTTCTGAATCTTAGAAAAACTTTTACTATCCTCTTCTTTAATGTATCTTGATTAGAATCCTGATCAGAAAGCCTGTGAACGGATCATATAAGTGACTTTTGTGATATTATTTGAAAATGAAAAAGAGTTTTTTCTTATTGGTATTCAGCATTTCCTTCTTCTCACCAAAGAATGGAAATGCCCAAATAAATGAAGACGAAATGGGTGCGTGGTACATGTACTTCTTCAATACGACATTTAAAGAAAGTTCATGGGGTGTTCAAGGAGATATTCAATACCGTAATTGGGACATTGCCGGAGATCTTGAACAATTATTACTGCGAGGAGGAGTAACCTATAAACCGGAGAATGTAGATATCAAACTAACACTTGGCTACGGAAATGTGACTACTGGAAGTTTTGGATCGGATAACTCAACAGTTGCTGAGAGTAGAATTTATGAGGAAGCTCTTTTCCCAGTTCAATTTGGGAATCGATTCTACACTAACCACCGCTTTCGTTTCGAACAACGCTTTGTCGAGAACCAGGAAATTAGGACACGGTACAGATATAACTTGTTTCTAAATATCCCATTAAACAAAACAGCAATGAAGAAGAACGTTATCTACCTGGCCCTCTATAATGAACTATTTATCAATGGGCAACGAAATATTGGCAACGATAATAATGTGGAAATTTTTGATCGCAACCGATTTTATACAGCATTGGGCTATGTGTTGGATAAAGGACTTAGAATTCAGTTAGGTATTATGAATCAAACAACAGATAATTGGAGTAAAAATCAGTTACAGTTAAGCTTTCATCAAAAAATTTAACATTACACAACTTCGTATATGAATAGTCAGCCCTAAACTCTTCAGATAATCAAGCTTTAGTGATAACCCCAAAACATCAACAAGCCCTGAGTATATTCTACTTCGATGTATCTTGAACTGAAATCAGGTTAAAGGACCAGAAACGTGATTTTTTAGCGATAATGCATGACAGATCTATAAAATGAAACTTGACTTATATCAGATAGATGCATTTACAGATAAGATCTTTCGTGGGAACCCAGCCTGTGTAGTTCCCCTAAAAGATTGGTTATCAGATGATATACTTTTGAACATCGCCAAAGAAAATGCCGTTGCGGAAACCGCTTTTTTCATTGACAAGGGCCATAAAATACAATTGCGCTGGTTTACACCTGAAATCGAAATGGATTTAT
>CAJWZE010000020.1 GCA_913049845.1 uncultured Cryomorphaceae bacterium | reverse complement strand
AAAGTCGTAGCCGCAGCCTCGTAATTCCCTTTCGAGAAATTCGCGTAGGCTTTATTGTACAGGCTGCCTTTGTATTGACTCAGCGTTGCAGAACCCGGGGTAGCCTCAAATTTGGCGAGTTCGAGAAGCGCACCTTCAAAGTCCTTTACTCTGTAGGCAACTTCAGCCAACCAGTAATGCGCCAACGCGGTATACACATTGCTTAATGGATAATCTAATGAGCGCTCAAACATGCGCTTTGCTGCGGTGTACTGAATAGCATTAAAATGCTGTACCCCACGGAAATAGGCCACTTTCTGGTAGGCCCCTTGCATCGTCGGTTGTTCCAACCCTGCGGCAGAAATCGCCTTCATAGCACTCTCGTAATCCTTCGAATTCAAATAAAGATTGGCTAAATATTCATTAGCTTCCCCACGATACTTGCTGTTTGAATATTTCTTCAAGAATTCCTTGAAAATGTCCAGTGGCTGTTCAAACGGCGTCGCACTGTCGTAAGCTAGTTTAGCGTAGTTGAAATATGCATCCTCACGAAGGCGCTTATCGCTCCCGCTCTGACTTGCCTTAAAGAACGCGCCTTGTGCTTCGGTCTTCTTCCCGGTCTTCAGGTAGCAATCGGCCAAATGATAGTAGGCACTCTGACCTAAATCATCTCCGCGATTATGAATCTTATTTAACGCTTTGATCGCTTCTTCATACCTGCGCGTCTTGTACAACACGAAGCCTAGTTTGTAGTTGTCTTGGATGCTCATCTTGCCTCCCAACTCCTTATGTTTTTCTAGATAAAAGGCAGCTTCTTTCCAGTCCGATTTCTGGTAATAGCCCTCACCGATAAGCTTAGCCACCTCAGCTGCGCGCGAAGGAACGGCTTGCTCAAGAAGCGACTCTCCCACTGAAAGCAGTTGATCAATATCACCAGTCTTATAATAAATTTGACTAAGGTAATACGGCACAACTCCGCCAAACTTCCCGTCGCCTACCAATAGCTTGAATTGACTTAAAGCAGTACTGTATTGTTCTGCTTCGTAGACAATGTGACCGTAGTAATAATGGTGGTAATTCTGGTATTCACCCTTGTAGCTCGTCCCCTGAAAGAAAAGATTACGTGCTTTTTCTATGTCTTTTACCATCAAATAACTGTAGGCCAATTTGAAATAGTATTCACTTCTGAAGGAATTTGGAACATCTGCAGCATCAATAGAACCCAACCATTGTACTACCTTTTTGTACCTGCGATTGTTAAAGTAATAGTTTGCAGCAGTGATGTGCGCCTCTTGCCATCTTGGGCTTAGCGGATAGGTCTGCGAAAAGTACGTCAAGAAGTACTCGCTGTTTTCATTCATCAAGTAAAGTGCACAAAGTGCCCTGTAATAGCTACTTTCTTCTTTCAAGAAACTCTGTGTAGGTAAATCTGAGGCCAAAAGCTCGTCAAACCCTACTCGTGCCGCAGCATAGAGTCCGTCGTCGAAAAGGCCGATACTTGAGTTAAAGGTTGCTTCAAATCCTCGCTCAGCAGTAGTCTGTTGGGCGCTGGCACTGAAGCTAAGAACTAGCAGGACAGCTAGAAAAAATTGGGTACGCATATCATTTACGTTTATGCTTAAAAATAACCTATGCTTGTGGCCTACTTTAGGGCCAATCTTGTGAATTCGGTTGAGTTATTCACATCAAAAAACGCGTAAGCTCAATCATTTGGTATTTCTTCTAACTTTGAATCTACTTAAAATCATCCACAGTTAATGGCAATAATTGAAGTACAAAATGCAAATGTCTTTCAAGGCACACACCTGATTATTAATGACGTAACCTTTAAAATCGATACCGGTGAATTTGTCTATTTGATTGGCCAAACGGGCTCAGGAAAAAGCTCACTTTTGAAAACTTTATATGGCGACCTGCCTTTAGAGCAAGGCACGGGTACTGTGGCTGGACATGCACTTAATGGCCTGCGCAGTAAGGATATCCCAGCTTTACGTAGAGATATCGGCATTGTATTCCAAGATTTTCAATTGCTCAGTGACCGAAGTATTGAAGCTAATCTAGACTTCGTTCTGCGCGCTACGGGCTGGAAAGACAGAGACAAACGCTCAGCTAGAATCGTGGAGGTTTTAACGTTGGTGGGCATGCAAAATAAGAAACATAAAAGCACCTTCGAAATCTCAGGCGGTGAGCAACAACGCCTAGCAATTGCACGCGCGTTATTAAACTCACCGAAAGTAATTCTTGCCGATGAGCCAACGGGAAATTTAGACCCTAGAACATCCGAGGAAATCATGTCCTTACTCCTTTCCTTGGCCAATCAAAATACAGCTATCCTAATGGCTACTCACGACTACCAAATGATTCACAAATACGCTAACCGAACTTTGAAAGTCAGTGGTGGTAAAGTAGAAGATTCTGTCGTCTCAAATCTTTAAGCCTTTGAGTACTCCTGCACATATTCTCAGCATCTGCATTGCCTCTTACGGCGATGATGTAAGCACTTTACTGAATGAGCTTGAGCACTGTGAAAAAGGAAACATACCGAACAAGTGGTCGTTTGAGATTATCATCAGCGACCAACACCCTGAAAAACATCCAATGTCTTCCTATTGGGAAGAAAAGATAAATTGTCGCTACATCCAGCGCACTACTAAAGGACGTAGCGCAAACAGAAACGGATTAAGCCAGCTAGCCTCAGGGGAATTTTTACTCTTTTTAGATGCAGATTCACTTCCAAGCTCGACCGAATTTCTCACCAACTACTGCAACGAAGCAGAACATGCTGACGTTGTTATCGGCGGCACGGCATACCTACCTGGTTATAAAACCAAGGAATTACGAGTAAGAGTAGGCAAACAAAAAGAAGAAATCAAGGCGACCGTCAGAATGCAACAACCCTTTGCGAGTTTTTCTGCATTCAATTTCCTAATTCGAAAAACGCTCTTTGATAAGATTCAATTCTCAGAAGATATCGTCCAATACGGCCACGAAGACACTCTCTTTGGATTAGAATTGAAGTACAGAAATGCGAAAATCACTCACATTAACAATCCTGCATTCCATATGGGTATTGATACAGGAGCCGATTTTATGAACAAAACCACTGCAGCTGTTGACGAGCTCGCCCAGCTTATTGCCAAAGGGAAAATAGACGAAGATGTAAAGCTCTTCAAGGCCTATAGATTGATTCAAAAATCAGGCTTCCATTGGGCTTTCAAGGCAACCAATTGGTTTTGGGGAAAGGCTCTGAAAAAGGGACTTGCCGACGGCTTTTTACCGGTGATGTTCTTTGATGTTTACAAGCTGCTAAGGCTGTGCAGTCACTCTATAAAAATTGGCCGTAGAATGCCTTAAGGGGAATCTGCTCTTTTTCCCAACACAGCGCTTCCTGCGCCACTTTCAATGCGGGGTTAAAATCTTCCGAACCCACTGCTTCTATCGCCAAGCGAAGGGCCTCGATGTTCTCAGGCTCTACAGTCCTTCCTATCCCATAATGGTTAACAATACGCTTTACCTCAAGGACTTGTGATGTGACCACAGGAGTATTGCAATGAATATAATCAAAGAGCTTGTTCGGCAAAGAAAACCGGTAATTGATATTAGTGTCTTTATCGAGACTCAAACCAACATCCGCTACACTCGTGTACTGTAACAATTGTGCATAAGAGACGCGCCCTACAAACATAACTTTCTCTTCCCAGCCTTTTTGCTGAACCAAGTCTTTAAGACCTGGAATGGCATCTCCACTACCCACGAGTAATAGAATCCAACTGTTCATTGCTGAGATTGCCTCCACGGCCTCTTCCAAACCGCGATTCACATTCATACCTGACCCTTGATTGATCGCTATTTTCATATCTTTGGGCAAACCGAGCTCAGTACGAGACTTCTGCTGAAAAACAGGCAGTGGGCTTATATTTCTGAATACCTGAGGGCGCTTACCATAATCTTGTTCGTACAAGCCAGCGATACTCTCATTAACCGTCCAAAGGTGCTCGAGTCTTGGAAAGATAAATCGTTCAATGGCCAACCACACACCTTTTACCCATCGCCCCTGAATTTCGGGCACACCACAAAAATATTCGTGACTATCATAGACTAGTGGAATACCAAAGAATCGACTAATTAAAAAATTAGGCAACAACGTATCTAAATCATTAGCCAATAACATAGACTTCCGATCACATTCAAACAACAGCTTGAAGAACAAACGCAATTGAAATTCAGCATAAAACAAGCCGCCATTGGTAAACAACAACTTCATTCGCTCAGTTCCATAACTGCGCTTCAACTCACTACTTGATGCCAATTTTCGTCCGATCCACTTCACTTCATAGCCCAACTCCTCGAGCAATACAGCGACTTTATTCACCCGGTTATCCGTAGTGATATCGTTGGTCGTTGAAATGAAAATCTTACGCTTCATAGCCGCAAAGATATTTTGTCCTGAGTTGCCACTAAGGTAGGGAACCTTATTTTTGCCTAAGTAATAAGAACTCATGCAGAAATCGGACTTTATTTACGATCTCCCTCAGGAAAAGATTGCCACGCACCCCTTAAAACGAAGGGATGAGAGTAAATTTTTGGTTTTCAACGGAGCAATACGCGACCACCATTTTTCCCAATTGCCCATACTTCTTCCTGAAAACAGCCAATTGGTCTTTAACAACACTAAAGTTATTAAGGCGCGTCTAAGGTTCACGAAAATCGAAGTTGCTAAACCAATAGAAGTCTTTTGCCTCAACCCCTTTCAGCAGAGCATCGAAGAAGCAATGGAAGCAAAGAATCAGATTCGCTTTGAATGCATGGTGGGCAACCTAAAGCGCTGGAAAGACCACCCACTACATCTTGAACTTAAGGAAGACCTCACCCTCAGCGCCACCAAAGGCGAGCGCTCTGGACAAGGGTTCGTTATTTCCTTTACTTGGACAGGCTCCTATACCTTTTCTGAAGTTGTTAATATCGCAGGGCAGATTCCACTACCTCCCTATATGAACCGTGAGGCTGAAGAAGAAGATATAGAACGGTACCAGACTATTTATGCTTCAAAAAACGGCTCAGTAGCAGCACCTACCGCCGGTCTGCACTTCACACCTAGAGTACTCCAAGAATTAGAAAGTTTTGGCCACGAGCGTCTAGAGCTCACCCTTCACGTTGGCGCTGGTACATTCAAGCCCCTCGGCGACGGCGACATCAGCACCCATAAAATGCACGCAGAAGAAATTATTATAAGCCGAAAATGGCTTCAGGATTACCTCAACCACAAAGGGCCGAAATTCGCCGTGGGAACGACGAGTTTACGTATGCTTGAAAGCTGCCATTGGATTGGCGCGAAACTCATTACTACGGGCCGTTTTAAAAATCTTGCTCAATTCGACGCCTACGAACTAGACCAGAAAATAACAACTGACGAGGCTTACCGTGCACTAATCGACTACCTAGATAGCGCAGATATCTCCTTGACAGCCCTTCAGACACAACTGATGATTCGCCCCGGCTATCGCATAAAATCTACACAAGGTATCATCACCAACTTCCACCAGCCAGGGTCAACCTTATTGCTTTTAGTCTGCGCTGGAATAGGCGAAGCATGGAGAAGAGTATACACACATGCTTTGGAGAATAACTACCGTTTTCTGAGTTATGGCGACTCCTCAATGCTCTATTTTAACCGTTAGTAACTATAAGTACCAAGGACGATTCAGCTCGATCGACGGTGACCTAACAAGTAATCCCCCTTCATAATATAGGCATTTGATTTAGCGCTACGGCAGGTAACAGAGAAGAAATGAAAAGGCATAAAGCCTCTTCGGCAATGGTAGGGGAACTTTATAAGATCGAATTCTCAGACCAGCTGCCCGTTTACTTCTCGGAGGTTGTGGATATTATAAAATGAGTTATTTTCGTTCTCAGATCAAAAAAGATCGTAACCGACTTATGAAAAATTTACTTGCCCTTAGCGCCGTTGTAGGCGCTTTATTCATCACCTCTTGCGGAACAGGAGGCGCCGAGCCTGCTCCAGCAACCTACCCTGCGGACTCTTTAACAGTTACAGATCAGGCACGTCCTTTAGTAATTGAAACGACAGGTGCATGGTGTCAATACTGTCCTAATGGTGCAGAAATCATGACAGTGATTGACGGCGTACTTGGAGATAGTGTAGTTCTTATCGCTAACCACGTTGGTGATTGGTTTGCCGTAGACAATGCAGCCTCTAGTGCATTTGACGGCAATTTCCCTACTTCAGGTGTTCCTAACTTCTACGTAAACAACACTGACCAAGGTCAAAACCCTACAGGCGCTGCAGCAGCTGCAATCTTCGATGAAGTTGCTTTTGGTGTGGAGGCAGAGGTTGTTGACACGGCGGATAAATTAGTAGTATACCCACGAATCAAATGTTTGCAAACTAAAATCGACGAAGTATTCATGGTACAGTCCTACTTGCTACTCAACGGAGTAGTTGCGAAAGACTACGGCAACGGTATAGATTTGAATCAGGTAAGCTCACTTCCTAAAGTAACTACAGGTTCTGGGGCAACACCTTCAGTTTGGTCACAAGATGCTGCTGAGATTACTTCAGGTGTATTCTTGATTGCTTCAGGTACTATTTACACACACAACGAAGCATTATTCGGATATGCCACAACAGCGGTGAAAGGCTGGACCAAAAGCCCAGACGCTAACGTTGCGGATACATCTTCAATGACATTAGGCCCGTGGGGTATGAACCTGAGTGATATCAATGCATTGGGCGGCTCCTACGCAGCTGGTGATGTGTTTGGTACTCGTTACTCAGCGGTTCAACTTGAAATCGCTAAGCCTACACTACCAGCGGGTATGGAAGCAGATTACAGCGTAGCTACAATCATCTGGCAGTTACGCCAAGACGGTTCAGGAGACTACGACTACGTAAACGGTGTTGTGAGCCACGTTCACTAAAAGTCGTTCGAGATAAAATTAGAAAAGCCCCGCAGTTTCCTGCGGGGCTTTTCTAATTTTAAACTCAGTGAGCGCTCAGCCGTTTCTGCGTTGAGATCTGTTCTTGTTTTGCTGACGTTGCATCTCTGAGAGGCGCTGTTGGAACTTACTTTCCTTCCTAGGCTGCGTGCGTTTTTCTTCAATCTTCGCAAGAATCGAATCGTCGTTAACGGTTTTACGAATACCCCACTGCATTGAGAAGGTAATAATATTCGACAAGAAATAGTAGTAGGTTAGTCCTGACGGAAAGCTATTCAATACAAACATGAACATAAGCGGCATAAAATACATAATAACACGCATTTGCTTCATCTGCTCGCTAGAACCTGTTTGAGGAGTCATCTGCTGGTTCATCCAAGTATATAAAATCGTCGACACGGTCATAAGCAAGGTGAACAGTGAGAGGTGGTTTCCGAAGAAAGTCGAAATAAGAGGAATCTCAGCAGACCATGAGATAATACTATCGTACGTACTCAAATCCGTTGCCCACAAGAAGCTTTCTCCACGCAACTCAATCGATGCAGGGAAGAAGCGGAACATTGCAAATAGTATAGGCATTTGAACAATCACAGGAACACAACCGCCCAATGGGCTTGCACCAGCCTCACGATATAAATTCATGATGGCTTGTTGCTTCTGTACTTTATCCTTGTCGGCTGGATACTTTTCGTTGATTTTATCTATCTCAGGTTTCAGAACACGCATTTTAGCCATCGAACGGTAAGAAGCAAATGTTAATGGACTTAGTGTCAATTTGATGATTAGCACCATGATGAAGATGATCAAACCATAGCCAAATCCATAGCCTTCTAGCCAATTGAAAATAGGAACAACAACACCGCGACCAATAGCCCCAAAAATACCCCAACCAAAGTTGATGGCTTTCTCGTACCCTTGACCGTAGGTTTTAAGCAATTGATATTGATTTGGACCTGCGTACATTTGAAACGGAAGTATGTAAGTACCACTTACCGTCTGATTTAATGTAGCCGTAGCTGTATATCCTTTGATCAGATCTTCATTTTCATCACCACCATTAACTGTAGCTAACTTGGCAACGCTAAATCCTTGCTCAGGATGAACGATTAGTGAAAAGAAACGCTGCTTTTGTGCCAACCAGTTAATTGCATCGAGAGTTTCATTATCGTCGGACCCGCGACCGGCAAGATGTTCAACATCACCATCTTCAGTTAGCTGGTAAACAAAACTAGAATATTGACGCTCTGTGCTAATACCCTTCTCTGTACGCTGCGCACTTCGCTCCCAGTAAAGCTCTGGTTTACCTGTAGCACTAGACGTACCACTTACCACGAAAGAATAATCATACCCTACATCCGCTAGCTCAATGCTCACCGTAGTGGCTCCGTCTGAAAATACCACTGAACGTGGAGCACTTGATACGATTTCAAACTTTTTAGCACTTAATACGTCTCCTCCAGGAAGTTGCAGATTGAACACCTGGTTATTCCCTTCTATCAAATCTAAAGCCTCCGTTTTAGCAGTATCGTCGTAGGTATGGTAATCTGCTAATGCCGCACTGGTAAGCGATGCTCCTGCTGAAGAAAAGGTCAAGCTTAACTCTCCATTGCTAATGGTAACCTCTTTGGCTATAGATGCAGTTGAATCTAATACTGCATTTACTTCCAATACAGGTTTAGAGCCTTCGCTCAGAACATCTGTTGCTGCTTCTTCGACTACCTCAGTAGAATTTTCTTGCTGAATTTCAGGGCTATTTTTAGTATTCCACCACCCAAAGCCAAGTATGATTGCACCAATTAGTAAGAAACCTGCGATCTGATTTTTATCTATTCCTTTATTCTCCTCCATATTATTTTTTTTGGCGGTATTCATCAGAAGCCTTTACAAAGGATACGAAAAGCGGGTGCGGATTTAGTACGGTACTCTTGTATTCAGGGTGGTATTGTACTCCTATGAAGAACGGATGGTCTTCAATCTCTACCACTTCAACCAACCCACTATCTGGATTAATGCCTGAAGTGCGCAGACCTGCTGCTACTAATTCTTCTTTATATTCATTATTAAACTCATAGCGGTGGCGGTGACGCTCGCTGATATTTACTTCGCCGTAAGCACCGTATGCCCTTGTTCCTTCTTCAATGGTACATTTCTGTGCACCAAGGCGCATGGTTCCCCCCATATCCGTGATATGCATTTGCTCGTCCATTAGGGCAATAACCGGTTTATTTGTTTTTAAGTTCACCTCCGTAGTATTTGCATCGGTCCAACCAAGAACATTTCTAGCATACTCAATTACTGCCGCTTGCATCCCATAGCAAATTCCAAAATAAGGGATCTTGTTTTCACGAGCATACTGAACAGTAGCTACCTTTCCTTCGAAACCACGTTTTCCAAAGCCTGGAGCGACAAGCACGCCGTCCAATCCTTTACAAAGTTCTTTTGCATTCTTAGGGGTTAAATGCTCAGAGTGTATCCAACGAACCTTAACCTCTACTTCATTGGCAGCTCCCGCATGAATGAACGCTTCAGAGATAGACTTATAGCTATCCTTAAGCTCCACATATTTTCCAATCAAACCAATCTCAACAGTGCGCTTGGGGTACTGCAGTCTTGATAAGAATTCACGCCATTTATCTAGATCAGGAGTAGTGTCTTGCGGAAGATTGAAATAATCCAATACCACCTCATCAAGCTTTTCTTTGAACATCATGATAGGCACTTCGTATATGGTGTTAGCATCGCGTGATTCAATAACATTTTTCTGACGAACATTGGTAAACAAGGCCAATTTTCCTCGAATATCATCGTCGATAGCGTGTTCACTTCTACAAACTAATACATCAGGCTGCACGCCACTCTCCAACATTGTTTTGACACTGTGTTGTGTAGGTTTGGTTTTGAGCTCACCGGTAACGCGTAGGTAAGGCAGAAGTGTAAGGTGAATAACCATACAATCTTTCTCTAACTCCCACTTTAACTGACGAACACTTTCGATGTAAGGCAACGCTTCAATATCACCTACAGTACCACCAATCTCAGTAATCACGATATCAAAGTCCCCAGTTTCACCAAGGATTTTTACGCGGTTCTTGATTTCATCAGTGATGTGCGGAATAACCTGGACGGTTTTTCCTAGAAAATCACCACGACGTTCCTTATCGATAACACTTTGATAAATACGACCTGTGGTAACATTGTTTCCTTGTGAGGTAGGTCTATTGAGGAATCGCTCGTAGTGACCTAAATCCAAATCAGTCTCAGCACCATCCTCTGTTACATAACACTCACCGTGCTCATAAGGGTTAAGCGTTCCGGGATCAACATTGATATAAGGGTCTAACTTCTGAATGGTCACACGGTAACCACGTGCTTGAAGCAATTTCGCTAATGAAGCTGAAATGATTCCCTTTCCAAGTGATGATGTTACCCCACCGGTAACGAAGATATATTTAGTACTCGCCATAATTAGAATCAAAACAGGGCAAAAGTACCTCTTTTCTGCGCCAATTAAAAGGCAAAACTTGCACTAATAGTCGGCATTATTGGCAATTGATTCACTCGCTCTGCAGCCGTTCGATCGTAGTAAAAGATATTCTCGCGATTGTAGATGTTAGTCGCACCAAATGTCACCTCAAAATCACCGGCTTCGGTATTTGTCGAATATTTTATTGAGGTATCCAATCTATGGTAAGTTGGTAATCGTCTGCTATTGAGGTCTCCGTAGAGGACACTTGGATCTCCATTGGCAGTGGTGTAATCAAAATCGATATCAGGATTTCCAAATTGATCCAAGAAGTCAATACCTGGATAATAGCCTTGGGTGGGTGTGAATGGAAAGCCTGTTCCTAGGTTCCATCGAACCGAAAGGAACCACTTCTCTTCCTTGCCTAGCTTCACATTTCCAACTAGGTTTATGTTGTGACGACGGTCAAAGTTCGGATTGTACAACTGTATGCCATCGTCTCTTGTTACCATGCTCCAGGCGTAAACTGCCCAAAGGTAGTAGCGACCCTTGTCGTACTTAATAACCGCGTCATATCCGTACGCTAGACCACGTTCTACGATGAAATCCTTTCGCAAGATTTCAGGACGATCGCTGTACACCGGTATATCAGTATATAGCTTGTTTCTATTGATATTGGTGATTTGTGAGAAATCCTTTACGTAAGATTCTAAATTGATGTCCCAGTATTTTCCAAGGTCGTATTCAAACCCTAGAACCCCGTGAACTGCTTTTTGAAGTCTCGAGGTAATAGGTCGATCTCTGAAAGAGGTTGGTAAATCCGTTGCACCACTTAAGAAGCCATAAAATAGATTGACCACATCACGGTCAGAGTTTGCCGCAACTAGGTTTTGACTGTACCGTCCTCCGGCTGCTTTGAATCTTAAGTCTTCTGTGATGTTGTATTTCAATCCAAGCCGAGGTTCTAAACTCAGTTCTGATAACGAACCGTAGTAATGAAGACGCAGACCGGGCTCTAGAACCAACAATGGGGTAACTTTACGGTAATTAAAGAATCCCCCTAATTCTGTAGTATTCTCCTCTTGATTCAACTTAAGACCTAAAGAGTTTGTGTAATCGAATCGCGTATTGTATCCAATCAAATCGATACCGTATTTTATCTCGTCGGCCTTCCCTAAAAAGTAAGTGAAATTAAGTCCACCGTTGAACCCTTTAATACTTGAACTTCTGGGCTGACCTGGGCTCTCCGTGCTTTGAATGAAGTAAGAACTTTGGGCAAAATCACCTTCAATCAAGGTTGCGGATGCTGGTGGAACAACGAGAAAGTTAACCCCATATCCGGTGCTGTTCCATTGAATGCCTTGAGTACTATCGAGCATAACCGCATCGCTGAAGTTAAAAGCCTTGGCGCTTAGCTTTGATCCTGACGAATTCTGTGTAGTAAACTTTCCGTATAAATCATTGAATGTGAATGGCAGTCCTCCAAATCTTGTTTGAACATATGGGTAGAAAATAGGTGCTGCTTGACGTAAATAAGAAGTCTTTCCACTGATAAAAAGACTATTGTTTGTAAGACCATTTTCATCTCTTTTACCAATAGGTGCTTCCACTAGAAGTTTGCTCATATAAGTAGATGCATAGCCTTTGGCTTTCAACTCGGAACGATTACCATCCCTTGTTGTGATATCCATTACTGAAGAGTTACGAGAACCGTATTGGGCTCCAAAACCCGCCGTATATACTTTGGCGTCCTGTAAAACATCCGTATCGAATACGGAGAAGAAGCCTATACTGTGAAACGGGTTATAGATTATCATTCCGTCAAACAATACCAAATTCTGTATTGGGGCTCCACCTCTGATGTACAGTTGACCACCCTGATCACCTGTAGTCACAACACCCGGAAGTACTGCAAGAGCCTTCATCAAATCTGGGTCACCACCCGCAGAAAATGTTTCGATGATTTTTGGATTTAAACTTACGACTGCGGTATTCACCTTGGTTTTACGTTGCAAGCGTGCAACATTAATGTCTACTGTGTTCAGCATCTCTGTACTTTCCTCAAGATAGACTTTAATAGAGGCTGGCTTGTTTTTGAAAACTCTCGTTTCAATATGCTCGGTTTTGTATCCTAGATATGTAATTGTTATTGTCTTAGCACCAACAGGAACATCGGAAAGCTGGAAATAGCCGTTAAAATCTGTCGTAGCACCTAAACGGTTTTCTTCTACTACGATATTTGCATATGGAATAGGTTCACCACCGTCCTTTTCGTAAACAAATCCACGTAAGATTTTACCCTGCGCAAAAATCGCAGTAGGAGATAATGAAAAGATTAGGAAGAGAAAAAGTTTTTTCATCTGCTCTATTGGGGTCATCCAAAGGTAAGGCCTAAAGTGCACATTTAATGAGCCATTCCCGAAGGTGTTCATATTCATTTGAACTCGATGGAATAACCCCCTTACACTTTCTATCAAACTTAAGTAGTTCTGCCAACATTATGTGCGCTTGATTATTGTTGTAATGCCTCGCGGCAGCAGAAAATTGTTTCAAGAAGTAAGGATGGACTTTGATCGCGGAAGCAATCTGCTTTTCAGCCTTGCCTTTCATACTGTGGTACTCAATGAGATTATTAACAAAATTGAAGAGGATTCCAGTAATCAACTGTACAGGGTGCTCCTTCGGATTCTTAGAAAAATAATAGACTATCTTAAATGCTTTCGCCATATCTCTGTAAGCAATCGCCGCTACCAACTCAAAGTTGTTGTAATCTTTAGAAATACCGATGTGGCGTTCGATATCCTCGGGAGACAATGATCTATTCTCTCCCATCGCGACATCAAGCTTATCAACCTCATTGAACAAGCGACTCAAATCTGTACCTACCTGCTCGGCCATAGCTGCAACAACCGCGGTGTTTGCCTGAAATCCTTTGGCACCAAGCTGTCCCTCTAACCAAGGAATAACCTGATAATCACGCAATGGGCTGCTTTCTAAGTATACCGTCTTGGCCTTTATGGCTTTGCCAGCCTTGGAACGTTTGTCCAGCTTTTTGTGCATATGACCAAAAGCCAGGATTGTTGAAGGCTGCGGTTGCTCCAAGTAGTCAGAGAGGAGTTCCCAGTCCGCAGCTTTGAGGTGCTGCGCCTCTTTAACCAGGACCACCATTTTATCGCTCATCATCGGATAGCGCTTGGCCTCCTCGAGAATTTGGAGCATGTTGGTGTCTTTGCCGTAAAGGACCGTCTGATTAAAACTGCGCTCCGCCTCATCCAATGCGTTATGTTCTATGTAATCCAACAACTGCTGGGCATAGAAAGGCTCTTCTCCTGCAAAAAAGTAGACCGGTGCATATTTGCCCGACTTTAGATCTCGAAAGATGCCGTCAAAGGAATTAGCCGCCATAATCAGGTTAATCGTTGTGGTAAGGTTCTCCTCGCAATATCGTCATTGCACGGTAAAGTTGCTCGAGGAAGATAATACGAATCAATTGGTGTGAGGTAGTCATTTTGCTCATTGACACTTGAGCATTTGCCCTTGCGTACATCGAAGGAGGAAAACCAAAAGCACCACCAACAATAAAAACCAATCGTTTTGGACCTGCGTTACGCCACTTTTGAATCTGATTGGCAAATCCACGACTGCTGTATTCTTTACCCTTTTCATCAAGGAGAACAACCGTGTCTGTGGGTTCAAGATACTTCTCGAATACCGCTGCTTCTGCCTCTTTCAAAGCTTCTGCGGACATCTTTCCGCCACCTTTAACATCAGTCAGAGCACGAAATTCAGTCTTTTGATAATGCTTTATTCGCTTCAAGAACATGTTCATTCCGTCCTCTATCCAGCGTTCAGAATTTTTACCAATAACAAGAAATACAATCTTCATAGCTAAGGCAAAGATGCTAACTTGCGGTGAGACCTAACAATTAGGTAAGCATTTTATGACTTCAGTAAATTGGACCCCAGATTTTAAAGCACTTCAGCCATCTTTTGACCTAGCCATTGCTGAGGATATTGGTGATGGTGACCATAGTTCACTGAGCTGTCTCGATGGTCAAAAGCGAGGAAGAGCGCGTTTAATCATTAAGGATCCTGGAATTATTGCAGGTGTAGCTCTTGCAGAGTACCTATTCAAATACATTGACACTTCAGCAGTACTAAATGTCTTTATTGAAGACGGCAGTTCAATTAAGCCTGGAGATATAATCTTTGAAGTAGAAGGTAATGCTGTCAAATTGCTGCAATCGGAGCGATTAGTGTTGAATTATATGCAGCGTCTTTCTGGGATTGCCACGAGTGCTTCGAAATATGCTGCTATGATTTCACACACGAAATGTTCCGTATTGGATACGCGTAAAACCACACCGGGATTGCGAACCCTGGAAAAGTGGGCGGTACAATTAGGCGGTGGAGGCAATCACCGTATGGGATTGTACGATATGATAATGCTCAAAGATAACCATATTGATTTCGCTGGAGGTATTCTACCTGCAGTGGAGCGGGTTCGTACATACCTAAAGTCTAAGGACAAAGATCTGAAGATTGAGGTTGAAACTAGAGATATGAGCGAGGTGCACCAAGCTTTAGAAGCTGACGCCGATCGCATCATGCTTGATAACTTCACTCTAGCACAAACTGTCGAAGCGGTTGCTTTGATTGGTGATAAGGCAGAAACGGAAAGCAGCGGTGGAATTACAAAAAAGACACTCGTTGCTTATGCTGAATGTGGAGTAGATTTCATAAGTATTGGTGCACTTACTCATCAAATTGCTAGTTTAGACATGTCTTTAAAGGCCATTGAGGAATAATGAGTAACCCATTTAAGAGTATTTACATCGCCCTGCGTAATACATTAAGCCGTATTAAGCCACCATTTTTTGACGGCTTATCAGTGTGGGACGTCCTCTATTTTTTCTTTCAAGGAATCTACGAAGGTGCTATTTCAACGCGTGCAGGCTCTGTGAGCTTTAGCTTTTTCTTGGCACTCTTCCCTGGTATCATATTCATTTTCACCTTGATTGCCTACCTGCCTATCGATACTTTCCAAATGGAATTATTTACCCTACTCGGTGATGTATTACCACCAAGCACTCACGATATGGCCTTTGACGCGATTGAAGACATCCTTACGATAAAACGTGGCGGACTTCTGTCCGTGACCTTCATTGCCGCTATGCTCTTCGCAACAAACGGAACACTTTCACTAGTTTCCAATCTAGGTATCAGCTACAACATCAATGATGCGAAGAATTTTTGGTGGCAATACTTGAGCGCATTCTTATTAACGATTGCCTTGACTTTATTAATCTTAGTCGCCTTAGTGGCCCTCATCTTTACTCAAGGTTTTACCGGCTGGCTTGCGAATCAGGGATACATCTTAGCCTACAGTGCTATTATCATTTATTGGTTACGCCTGTTCGTGCTCCTAGCCGCCATCTTAGTGGGTATTTCTTTGGTCTACAACTATGGTCCTGTTCGCGGAACCGATTGGCGATTTATCAGCCCAGGCTCTATTCTCGCGACTATTTTAATCATCCTCTCTTCCAATGGATTTGGGTATTACGTAGAAAACTTTTCTACTTATAACAAGTTCTACGGCTCTATAGGTACTCTATTGATTATGCTGCTTTGGATTTATGTAAATGCCTTTGGTCTTATTATCGGCTTTGAACTGAATGCCAGTGTTAGTGGAGCCAAGCACGATAGAGAACTAAAAAACTCCTAAAATGAAAAATGGGATTGGGGTTCCATTTAGGGTTCCAATAAGTTTTGTAAATAAATAATAAATGTGGTTGTAGTCCAGTTTGGACTAAGGCGTGAGTGCTTTAAAAATAAAAAACCCGCAAGGAAGTCCTGCGGGTTTTTTATGCTTTAAGATTTTCTAGCGCATCAGACTGAACTGCTGGTACTTTACGTACTCTATGCCCTCAAGGTCACGGTAGATGATTTTCGCTACATAAACGCCTTCGTAGCATGTACTACTATCAAAGGTGCCGTCCCAACCAGTATTGATGTCTTTACTGTAGAACAAGATATTCCCAAGACGATTGTAAACCTGCATCTCGAAGTAGCTAATGGCATTAGCCTTAACTATGTAATGGTCGTTTTTTTCGTCACCGTTCGGCGTGAACGCTGTTGGCGCAAATACGGCGGCAACGTCACGAGGATCTGTCAGCGTATCACAATCCAGTGCAGTGACATAAACGGTATCAAAAGATTCATACTTGCAGTAACCTGTACTAACTAAAACGGTATCGTCGGCATCGAAGGTTTCTTGGAAGTTTGGACCGCTTTGCGACAAGCCGGTAACTAGAGTGTTCCAAGTATATGCAAAATTGAAGGTCATTGGTGGACCCGCCGCTAAATTTATTGATGGCGCATTAGTTCCTGAGGGTGCAACCTCGCCCTCCACGCAATCTACCCAACCAGTGGTGCTTACCAACTCATTAAAGTCAAAGTTCTGTGCAAGTGTCGGGAAAGAAGCAGGGTTCAAATGTGTCGACATGTACGTCTGGATATCTCCTGAAGAACGCTCCTCAGACCAAACGCGGTATTCATCAAAATCAGCATTTGCATAAGCAGTATTTCCTGATGTCGGGCTAATTCCGTAACCCAGATATGTCGATGCATTTGAACTTATATCACCCAGTGAAAAGTTTTTAGAGGTTTCGAAACCGCCATCTACATAAACTGTAACTGTCGTTGTTCCTCTGTTCCAGGTAACTGCGACATGGTGCCAAGTTGCATCACTTATGGTAGTAATATTCCCCAGTACAAAATCACTTTGTCCAATATTATCGATAGCTCCGAAGCCGACATAACCATTTTGAGAGACAAAAACAGCCCAGCCTTGATTGCTGGAATTTCTATTGTAAGCGAGATATGTGAGCTGCGATGCTGAATTCAGACTCACCCAAAATTCTACGGAGAAGCTCGAGGTACCAAACGAGGTATAGGTTGAATAAGGGATTTCCAAATAGTTAGAGGATCCGTTCATGGCAACAGCATTGTTGGAAGGGGTTGAACGACTCACATTCACATTCACTACATCTGTAGGACACACTTCCCAGCTATCGTCATCAACACCAATGGTCATTACCTGCGCAAAAGCGACAGTGGAAAGAACGACCATTAAGAGTGAAAATATTTTTTTCATTTATCGCGACTTGTGTTCCAAAAATAAGATTAAAAATTGATTGTAGTACGCTCGCTCCAAATAGTGGTTTTCTCACCATCAAATGCGATACATTTTGGCACTGTTCTCGAGCAATGGCGGGACCATAAAGCATATGTGTTCGCTCCAGTACTGCTGATACTTAGCCAATTCCCCTCTGCGGTATCCGTGGGTAGCGTAGCACCATAGGCTAGATAATCACCGGCAAAACACAAAGGACCCGCAACATCAAAGTTTCGCTCAGCACCCTGTATTTGCGTACCATCATCACACCATATGTTCAACGTAAATGGTCGTGCCTTGGTGTAGGCATCGCGCATAAAGAAATCGGCACCCAGGTGAATGAAAATGCGACTTTGGTCCAAAACATACTCTACACGAGAAAGTGCAAATCCAGCCTCAGCATGAACCCATTGGCCAAATTCTGTTACCAAGAGGTAGTTGGAATCTGTAAAAACTTCAGCAACAATGGCGCCGTATTCTGCCATTCGGGTAGATTCTGACAGTGACTCTGACGGCAACCCACCACCTATGTCTAGGATGTGAATTTTTCCTGGGGAAACCGTATTGATCTGATCGGCCAATCGCTTTAATGAAATGAGCGCTTGACGCTGAACCTCCAAATCTTTCATCTGTGAGCCGCTGTGCATATGCAAGGCTTCTACTGGATGTGCCAAGGCAGCATCGACAATATCTTGAGCATTTGATACAGGGACACCAAACTTGCTCTCGTTTCGACTTACATCAAACATTTCAGGCGCACCTGTATGCACTTGTGGATTAACACGAATACCTACGATACAGGTTGGATTTGTAGGGAATCGGTCTAATTCACCTAGGGAGTTTACGTTGACCAACATGCCTGTCATTCCGGACACAAATTCGATTTCTCTGCGCGTTTTTACGGGGGAATCAAAAATGATTTTATCTGCAGGGCACCCCGCTGCGATGGCCATATTTATCTCCTCAATGGAGGCAGCTTCTAGACAGTAACCTAAATCTACTATATGCTTCAACATCTGAGGATGCGGATTAGTCTTTATCGCAATAGCATGCAAGGTTTCCTCCGAAAACGAGTCGCTTAGAAAGGCTAATCTTCGATTAAGTGAAGGCAAGTGTGCTACAATGAGACTGGTATCCTGCTCATTCACCTGCCCCTGAGATTGGGCAATTACTTTCGATATGTCTGTAGTCGAAATCAACCAAACATTTTTTTCGCGTAGTCTTCGATAATTTCAATCACGCGGTAATCATTGTGCAAATCAATCGTATCCTCTTCCAAGAATGAACGAACGCTGTACGCACCAATAGCCAAGCGGATAAAGCTCTTATCTCCGTATTGAACAGGTTGCCCGAAGAATACTTTGTTAATTCCATCCTTGAAACCCGCATGGGTAGAGGTTGCAATGGCCTTGAATAGGTTCTTCAATTCGGCGTTGTTCAACGCGCGACCATTTACCCATACTTGAAAACTGATGATGGACGTGTTTGTCTTTAGTTGATCTGGCATTAATTTGAAGTACTTAGAATCTTCCAATCGTGCCATAACGCCAGTGGCCCAACGCGCAATTATATCGTCTGTCTGCTGCTTGGACCAATAGCTGTAGGCCTCCATTTCATCGAGGGCAATCTCCCAACGCAAACGAAGTGATTTGTTTTCATTCGCTGGTAAATACTCACGCATGTTTTGCATGAACCATGGTATATCGTAAGCCGAGAATAGCTTTCCGAACGGCTGAATGATTGAGGCGTCTACTTCTTTCAATCGCTCGCTCCATTTTCTTGGAACTAGCATAGCCGCACAGAATGGTGGGGCCTGGAAAAATTTAGAACCGGTAAGCATTATCATCACATCTTTTTCAAGCAAGTCGTGGATGAGCTTCGGATCTACACGGAATTGACACAAATCAACCACCCACATAGTACCGTCGTCTGGATTAATAATATCTAGATCATCCTTAATTCCAGATTTAGAACCGAAAACGAGGGAGCCAACTAGGGCGGCGTCTTTATTTGCTGCGATGATTTGTTTAACTGCCTTGCTTCGGTCTAATATATTCCCTTCCGCATCACGAGCATCGAGGTAATGAACTTCACTCACGTGGTCCGGATTCACAAAATCACCTTTCACAATATTCTCACCGAACTGATTGAAATTGGCGTAAAATCGTGTTTCGGAAGCATAACCAGAGCCAGAGCCCAATTCCTCTGGACAGCTCACAATATTGATAAGCTTCTTATTTGGATTCAGCATCAACTGGAACATAAGCGGATAGTACACTAGATCTGAGCCAGACGGGCCAAAGTAGATGTCGAACGGCTCGTTGTTTTCACTACCCACCAAATCGATTAATCTCGTGCTTTGTTTTTCGAGTAAACTCTCATAGTTCAGCTCATCGTACTTACCTAAGAATGCCTTTGCCAAACCGTGCGAGCGCGGTGTCAAAACATTGGCTGTACAAGAACCCCGCTGCAATAAAGTCTCGTATTCTACTGGATTGAGGTGGTACTTATTGCGGTTGATACCTTCGATCAGGTGCACACGTTCATCACACCCTTGTTCTAAAATTTGACCGATTTCTGCCTTGCTAATCTTGCGGGCCATATCAATGCGTTGTGTTAGGTTCGAAAAATACCACCTAATCGAGGGATTATCAAGGTTAAGACACCTTATTATTCCACAAGTTTTGGTAGTTTGGAGATTCAAATAATGAGCACAACCTACTATGAAGCAATGGATGCCACTTTTGCGTACATGGATCCTTCCAGTCGCAATTTTATTAGGCTTGAATGTAACCTTTCTAAACCCTGCTTACCTCAGCGGTGATATTCTTGACCAAGACGATATTAAATTGGGGTACGCCAAAAGCAAAGAAATACGTGATTACCGAGAGGCAACGGGGGAAGAACCCCTTTGGACCAACTCGATGTTTAGCGGTATGCCCACAGCCCAGATTTCAACCAAATACGGCGGTAATATCTTTCAATACATCACTGGTGCTGTAAAAGCTATTGGAGGGACGACCTCTTCGACGTACATCATTTTCTATTTGATGATTGGTGGGTTTATTGGATTAAGAGGACTAGGAGTTAACCATTGGCTCAGTACCATTGGTGGCTTTGCGTACGGATACTCTGGCTTCTTTATAATTGGCTATGCCGCAGGGCACAATGCAAAAGTGAACACCGCAGCTTTCATCCCTCTGATGATTATGGCGCTACTACTCATCTTCGAAAAAAAGAACTGGAAGGCAATGATTCTCATGGCAATATTTGCGGGGCTTAGTATCCATAGAAATCACTTTCAAATTACCTATTACTCAGGCCTATTTATAGGCATCGTATGGCTGACATATTTGATCAAATATGCCCGAGAAAAAGCGCTGCCGGAATTTGCTAAACTCACTAGTTGGCTTGCAGTTGCTGCGCTACTAAGCATCGGTCCTAACCTGGCGAATATGTGGAGCACCAAGGTATATACCACGGAAAGTATGCGCGGCGGAATTTCTGAATTGACCAATAAAAATCAAAACCAAGGTGAAGGCGGTCTTTCGTTCGATTATGCTATGGCTTGGTCCAGCGGAATTTATGAAAGTGTTGCTCTAGTCATCCCAAATGCTGCCGGTGGCGGTATAATGGTTGATTATTCGGATATGGGTACAGAAACCTTTGATCAGCTCGTACGTGCGTTCCGTCAGCAAGGGATGAATGCCAGTCAAGCAGCAGAACAAGCCAATCAATACATGGGCGCTGCCTTAATGAAATGGACGGGTGAGAGCATGGGTAACGGCGCCTATTATGTGGGTGCAGGAATGTTTTTCCTCTTCTGTCTCGCACTATTCGCTGTTGGAGGAACCATTAGAAATTGGGTATTGGCTTCTGGTATAGTATTCCTATTTATGTCTTGGGGGGCCAATTTTGAATCCTTCAATAAACTCCTCTTTCACGCACTTCCACTGTACAATAAATTCCGTGTTCCATCTATGTCTATGGTTGTATTGTTCTTCTTAGTTCCTTTCTACGGCATCTACGGACTCAACAGTTGGATAGTACTTGATAAGCCCGCAAGAATGAAAGCCTTCAGTTGCGGTGTAGCTATATTTACAGGGTTCGTTGTCCTCTTTGGGCTTGTCGCACCTTATGCGATGAGTCTAGAAGGTATGCGCGACGCAGGATTCACACAACAAGGCTTTTCTCTTGATCAGCTCATTAGCGACCGTCAGGGCATCATCACAAGCTCGGCAATGCGCTCTCTGATCTTTGGTTTGCTTACCGCTGCAGCCTTATACGTATGGCACATTGGAAAATTGAATCAAATCGCTACAATTGCCGTAGTTGGCGCAATCACTTTATTGGACCTCTACGGTTTTGACCGCGATCAGTTGGAGTTGGATGACTTCCAAGCTAAACGCCAATGGGAGCAACAATATGCACCGAATGCAGCAAATTTAGCGATCTTACAGGACAGCGATTCCCACTTCCGCGTTTGGAACAGCATGACAGGTTTAACCAACGACAGTTATACCAGCTACCACCACAAGAGTATTGGCGGTTACCACGGTGCCAAGCTTCAGCGCTATCAAGACCTTATCGACAACCAACTCAACAAGCGAAACATGGCGTGTTTCAGTATGCTTAATGCCAAATATGTAATTGCTCAAGGTAAAAAAGGTAAACCTCAGGCCCAGCGCAATCCGAATGCTTGTGGAAATGCCTGGTCGGTAAACAATGTGACTATGGTCGCAAACGCCGATGCTGAGATGGCCGCACTCTCCGGCTTCAATCCAAAAAAAACGGCAGTTGTGGATACACGTTTCAGCGATTATGTGGGTAATACAACCTCTTTAGATTCTGCCAAAGTAAAACTCACCAGCTATGATCCAAAGTACATGGAGTATAGTTTTGAGGGCGGAAATGCCTTTGTGGTATTTTCAGAAATCTACTACCAAGGTTCGGGCAACGATTGGCAAGCCTACCTGGACGGCAAACCTGTAGACCACATTCGCGTGAATTATACCTTGCGCGGAATGAAAGTACCTGCGGGAAAACATGAGATTGTATTTGAATTCAAACCAAAGTCCTTCTATGCAGGTCAAAAATTAAACATGGCTGGATCTGGCCTCCTTTTGTTGCTGGTTGCCTACTTCGGCTGGTTAGCTTATAAAGAGAACAAGGAGTAAGTAATCCTTAGATAAAGAAGAAAGCCACTCGCCGCCAAGGTGGCTTTTTTTATGCTTTTCTTAACGCTCGTCTTTGTGCCGAAAAACAGCCTTAATTACTAACTGAGCCTGAATACTTCTCTCATAAGGTGCGGTGCGCCCTGAACTCAACTTTAGGCATTCTTGCTTATGAGACTTTAAGAAGTCTACAATTCCTGCTGTATTACCATAGCTAAAAACCTCCCCTGCCTTCACATCGCGAATGATAACCGAGGCATCTCCGTCGACAGGACCGAGCCCCAAGATCGGATTTCCAGCACCTAGATAATCAAAAAGCTTCCCAGGAATATGTCCTTTGGCACTCTCAACTTCTGGGAGTAAGAAGAGCGACAAGTGACTAGCCATCATCATGGCATTCAATGCCTTCTTCGATACATAATCTATAAACTCTAGCTCTACGTGCTGTGCGGCGTTTTCTAAACGCTCCTTGCTTAGGCCATCCCAAGAGCCTATAATTCTAAAAATGACTGGAAAATCAAGTTGGTTCAGGGCAGTTATAAAGTCGGCCACAGGATATTGTGAAGCCAAAGTTCCTGCATAGGTGATAGTAAAATTCTCAGGACGATTTACCTGTTGGCCTGTAAAATCTTCAGCATCAAATCCGTTGGTCACTGTATATACTTTGCTCGCCGGTTTTGCGCCTTTGGACTGGTAAAGTATACTCCACGATGGACTCACGCTCAGCAAAGAATCACAAGTTGAGAACACCTTACGTTCTAAGCCTCGCTCGTAGGCTCGAGTAAGGGCCGTTGGATAAAATTTGCGGTAGTAATAGATATCTGTCCACGGGTCGCGGAAATCTGCGGTCCAATGGATGCTGTGATTACGCTTCAGTTGCAATCCAATCAACTGCGTGCTGTGTGGCGGAGAAGTCGTGATCCAATGCCGAACGTCGTGTTTCAATATGATTTGCTCCGCAGCCCTGTATGCATGGCTATTCCACCCCTTCCGAGCGTCAGGAACAAAGAAATTACCACGAACAAATCTTGCAATTTTCTGTAGCATACTCACCTTGGCATCCTCACCACTAAACCCACTAAAAGGAACTTGCTTCTTGCCCGTAACTTTCTTGTAGGCGCCGAACTTTTCACTTGTACCGGTGCGAATAACGGTAATACCATCGGCTACATCGTCTTTTAAGCCTTCGTCGCGCAGTGGGTAGGTAGCTTTCTCAGCTTCCACAGTAACGATGAATAGCTCGACGCCTTCACGGGCTAGATACTTACTAAGCTTCAACCAGCGCTGCACACCAGGTCCGCCTGCGGGAGGCCAATAGTATGTGATGATTCCCAGTTTCAAGGCTACTTATCTTCTTTCACCTCCTCGTATTCGATGTATTCGCCTACGTCTTTTTTTACACTACTCCGCTTCTCGCTAGTACCCTTAGAATTACGATGGCTTTTCTTGCCAGGTGCAGGAGTACCGCCAAAGAATCTTTCAAGCCATCGGAAGATGAAGTAAGCAAGAATTGTTAGTGTTATGAATCTAAACACGGTTCGAAAATTTTTCCAAGATAAAAAAGAATCCCGGCGCGGATGGCGCCGGGATTTCTAAACTTCTGTTAACGTTAACGGCTCAAATATAAGCTGCGCTCGCTATGTAATTTCTTAAATATTGGATCTTTTAAATCCTTAATGAATCTGATTTCCTCGCCCGTAGACTTCATCTCTGGCCCGAGCTTCTTGTTCACGTTCGGGAATTTACTGAACGAAAATACTGGAATCTTGATAGCAAAGCCTTCCATATGTGGATTGAAATCGAAATCTTTTACCTTCTTGGTTCCAAGCATCACCTTTGTTGCGTAGTTCACATAGGCCTCGCCGTACGCTTTACATATGAACGGGACGGTACGCGATGCCCGAGGGTTAGCTTCAATGATGTATACGATATCGTCTTTGATGGCGAACTGAATATTAATTAACCCTTTAGTCTCTAAGGCTTTAGCAATATTGATAGTGTGCTCTTTGATTTGCTCCATCACAAGAGGTCCAAGGTTGAACGGTGGCAGCACTGCGGAGCTATCCCCAGAGTGAATACCACAAGGCTCAATGTGCTCCATTATACCGATGATATAAGCATCTTCACCATCGCAAATGGCATCTGCCTCAGCTTCAATAGCTCCATCTAAGTAATGATCTAGAAGCACGCGGTTGCCTTCAAACTCCTTAAAGAGGTTGATTACGTGATGCTGGAGTTCTTCCTTATTAATTACAATTTTCATCCCTTGACCGCCCAATACATAAGATGGACGCACAAGTATGGGGAACCCTAATTCGTCTGAAATATCCAAAGCCTCATCAGCGTTGGTAGCAACGTTAAATTTTGGGTACGGAATTTCAATTTCTTTCAACAGCGTAGAAAATCGGCCTCTATCTTCAGCCAAATCCAAAGCTTCATAAGAAGTACCTATTATTTCAATTCCGTAACGACTCATCTTCTCGGCCAATTTCAATGCCGTCTGACCGCCCAACTGAACGATTACACCACGCGGCTTCTCGTGAAGAATGATGTCGTAAATGTGCTCCCAGAATACTGGTTCAAAATACAGCTTATCGGAAGTGTCAAAGTCGGTGCTCACCGTTTCAGGGTTACAGTTAATCATGATGGTCTCATAACCTTCCTCTCGAGCACTCAAAACACCATGAACACAGCTGTAATCAAATTCAATCCCTTGACCGATGCGGTTAGGCCCTGAACCTAAAACGATGATTTTCTCGCGTTTACTTACCTCACTTTCGTTTTCGATGATCTCGATACCATCTGAATTTACGTAGGGCATTTCAAACGTCGAGTAGTAGTAAGGCGTTTGAGCTGGAAATTCTGCAGCACAGGTATCTACTAGTTTCCATACACGCTTAATACCAAGATCGGTTCTCTTTTGGTGCACTTCACTCTCTAGGGCGCGTATCATATGAGCAATCTGGCGATCTGCAAAACCTTTCATTTTCGCCTCTTGGATTAACTCCTTTGGCAAATTATCAAGGCTGTGCTTTTCAATGCGCGCTTGAACTTTCGCTAAATCTTCGATCTCTTTTAAGAACCACATATCAATCTTCGTAATGTCAAAAATCGTACGCAGTGGAATACCCATTTGGATAGCATCATAGAGAACAAATAAGCGGTCCGACGACGCGTACTCTAATTTGTGCAAAATGGTGTCCTGATCAGTTAAGCCTTTACCATCAGCGCCCAAGCCATTTCTCTTTATTTCTAGAGATTGTGCAGCTTTATGCAAGGCTTCTTGGAAGCTGCGGCCAATTCCCATAACCTCCCCAACGGCTTTCATCTGAATGCCTAGGCGCGTATCGGCTCCTTCGAATTTTTCAAAGTTCCAACGAGGTATCTTGACGATTACATAATCCAAAGTAGGCTCAAAGTATGCTGTTGTTGTTTTTGTAATCTGGTTAATCAGCTCATCCAAGGTATATCCGATGGCCATTTTAGCAGCAATCTTTGCAATAGGATACCCGGTCGCTTTCGAAGCCAATGCTGAAGAACGGCTCACACGAGGGTTGATTTCAATTGCAACAATATCTTCCTTTTCGTCAGGACTGACGGCGAATTGTACATTACAACCGCCAGCGAAGGTTCCTATACTGCGCATCATTTTGATAGCCATATCGCGCATCTTTTGGTAAGTTGTATCGCTCAAGGTCATTGCAGGAGCAACAGTTATGGAATCGCCCGTGTGAATGCCCATTGGATCCATATTCTCAATAGAACAGATGATGATAATGTTGTCGTTTTTATCGCGAAGCAACTCCAATTCATACTCCTTCCATCCGAGTAGTGCCTTATCAATCATAACTTCATGGATAGGGCTAATTTCCAATCCACGACTCAGCGCCGTATCAAATTCGTCTTCGGTATGTACGAAAGTTGCACCAGCACCACCAAGGGTAAATGAGGCGCGTACACAAAGCGGAAAACCAAATTCCTGAGCAGTTTCCTTACCGCGCAAAAAACTTTTCGCAATACGGGACGGCGCCATAGGCACATCGATCTCCTCCATCAGTTTACGGAACTCTTCTCTATCCTCTGTAATGTTAATTGCTTCAATATCGACACCGATAATCTTGACATCATAATCCTCCCAAATTCCTTGCTTATCAGCTTCGATACATAGATTCAATGCAGTCTGTCCACCCATTGTTGGAAGCACCACATCTATATCTGGATGCGTCTTTAAAATATCATCAAGGCTCTCAACAGTAAGCGGCTTGAGGTAAATATTATCGGCAACAACCTCATCCGTCATAATGGTTGCTGGATTCGAATTAATAAGAGTGACAATGATGCCTTCTTCTCGCAGAGAACGTGAGGCTTGTGATCCAGAATAATCGAACTCACATGCTTGGCCAATGACAATAGGACCTGAACCGATTATTAAGACGTGTTTGATATAAATATCTTTCGGCATGAACTTAAGATTTGTGCAAATTTAGCTACCGCGAGACCAAAAAAAAGGTGTTGCGAATGGCAACACCTATATATTATCAAAAGGTTTTGAACATCTTAACCTTTATAATTTCCTTTATCACTAACAGTCAAACGCTTACGACCTTTAGTGCGACGAGACGCCAATACTTTGCGGCCATCCGTGCTCTCCATTCTTGAACGGAACCCGTGCTTGTTTTTACGTTTTCTATTGCTAGGTTGAAATGTGCGTTTCATAACTAATTCTGTTAATCCGTTTTCTTCGGGGTGCAAATATAAGCCCTTCCATTTATTCCACAACCCAAACTTAAATAAATTTAAATCCTTTAGACAGGGCGTGGTAAGGTGTCTCTGAAGGACTTTGGTTATTGCGAGAAGCAACATTCAAGTCCCCCAATTTAATTATACTTACTTTTGC
>CAJWZE010000019.1 GCA_913049845.1 uncultured Cryomorphaceae bacterium | reverse complement strand
TGATTCTATCGAAACGCCCTGCGCGCATCAATGCGCGGTCCAAAATATCGGCACGGTTGGTTGCAGCCATTATGATAACGTGTTCGTTGGTACCAAAACCGTCCATTTCTGTGAGGAGTTGGTTCAAGGTATTTTCACGCTCGTCGTTACCCCCTGTAAAGTTATTTTTTCCGCGGGCACGACCGATGGCATCAATCTCATCAATGAAGATGATACACGGTGATTTTTCTTTGGCCTGTTTAAAAAGGTCTCGGACGCGAGAGGCACCTACACCCACAAACATTTCAACGAAGTCAGAACCTGATAGCGAGAAGAACGGCACCTGGGCTTCCCCGGCAACTGCTTTTGCAAGTAATGTCTTACCCGTTCCTGGAGGTCCTGATAGCATCACACCTTTCGGGATACGTCCACCAAGCTCTGTATATTTCTTTGGATTCTTCAAGAAGTCAACGATTTCCAAAACCTCTTCTTTCGCACCAGTCATACCTGCCACCTCATTGAAGGTAGTCTTCACTTCAGTGTCCTTATCAAAAACTTTTGCTCGTGATTTTCCAATGTTAAAGATTTGAGATCCGCCACCTCCGCCCGGGGCACCTCCGCCACCAGACATGCGGCGCATAATAAAGAGCCAAACGGCAATCATCAATAATAATGGTAATACCCACGAAATGATATCACCAATGAAGTTCTCTTGAGTTTCGTAATTCACTGCGATGGGCTCCTCAGAGGAGCGGTCCTCGTAATAGTCCTTTAATCGATCTTCAAAAGCGGTAGCTGGCATTTCGAAGACATAATGTGGACCTGAATTTATGGCATCGCTCAGATTGCTGTTTCGAACCTCTTCATAACGCTCGTTTTCCAGTAAACGCTCTTCTTTGATAAATACTTGAATGGTCTTCTCGTTGACGATATTTACGCGTTCAACGTCACCAAGTTCAAGTTTTTGCTCAAAGTCTCTGAAGTTTGAGTTTTTAGCACGGAAGCTCATTGCGCTAAAAATCTGCATTCCTATAAATAAGGCGAAGATGATGGCGTAGACCCAATAGAAGTTGAATCCAGATCGCTTCGGGCCATTTGGCTTCTTGTCCTGCTTGTTATTCTTGGCAAACTGTTTTTTCAGCTTGTCAATTTGATTTTGATTTCCTTTCTCCGACATACGGCGTTATAGGTTTTCTAAGGTTGTTGTAGGTGCATCGCCCCAAAGGCTTTCGAGGTCATAAAATTCTCGAATTCCTTTTTGGAAAATGTGTACTACGACATCTACATAATCCATAAGTACCCACTCTGCATTCTCTTTCCCTTCAATGTGCCAAGGGCGGTCGCCAACATTTTCTCTCACGCTCTTCTGAACGATATCCGAAAGTGCATTTACTTGAGTGTTTGAGGTACCCTCCGCAATAATGAAGAAGTCAGTGACTGCGTTTTCTATCTCCCTTAAATCAAGTATGGTTATGTTTTCGCCTTTGATTTCTTGTAACCCTTCAACAACAAATTTTTGAAGTAGTTCGGAGGAAGCTTGAGGTTGTAGTTGCATTAATGAATATTTATGTCAATAAATTACCAAAACATATGCCATCTTAGTAGGGATTATTCTAAATAGGCATAATGTCACAAAAGTACCGTATTCTACGTCATTTACAGCTAGATTCCACGCAATCTGAACTGAAGCGATTGTTGCAGGAGAACACTGCCTTGGAACACCTCTTTACGGTAGCGGCAAATACCCAGAAAAAAGGCAAGGGTAGAGGTGTGTCAGTTTGGCAGGACGAGCTTGGTAAATCGGCCCTTTTTTCGGTGTATGTTTCTTGGCCAAATTCGGTAAGAGAGAGTTTTCTCGTGAACAAATGGATATGTCACGTTTTGTCCACGACCCTGCCTAGGATGGTACAGTACAAATGGCCTAACGATATGATGGTGGGTACCAAGAAATTGGGTGGAATGCTGATTGAAAATCGATGGGAAGGCGGGCGTATTTCAAGCTCTATTATTGGCATAGGTATTAATGTGAAGCACAGCCAAGACCAATTACCTCGTGCGATTAGTCTCGAAGAAATAGGATTAGACATTACTGCAGACGAGGTGATTGAGGAAATCCTGACTGCGATGGATGCGGCGGTGCGTTGGGTAAATAATCGTAAGCTATTGGACAAACGCTATAAAGACGTGCTGTGGGGAAGGACTACGGAATATAGCTATACTACAAGGAAGGGTGAGATTTTCGAAGCAGTGGTTATGGGTGTTGATAATGCAGGCAGGGTATTGTTACAAACAAAAAAAGGCCAAATGCGTGCGTTTGACATTGATGGTATACGTTGGGTCGATCCAAATTTGTAACCCTAGGTTCAGACTATTTTCCCCAGATCGAAGGGTCTTTTCGCCAATCCGATAAAAGATTCCTTGTGTCGAGAGAGATGGCACCGCTTTTAATGGCGTGTTCCAATAAATGGTGGTAATCACTAAGTGTATTAAGGCGAACTCCTGACTCTTCAAAATTTTGAAGTGCTACAGGGAATCCGTAGGTGAAAATGGCCATCATTCCCAAAACACGAGCTCCAGCTTCTTTAAGTGCAGCAGCAGCTTTTAGGGAGGATCCTCCAGTGGATATCAAATCTTCGATGATCACTACATTAGAGCCTGCTTCAAAAAATCCTTCCACTTGATTTTGGCGTCCATGACCTTTCGCTTTATCGCGAACATAAATAAATGGAACACCCATGAAATCAGCAACTAGTGAACCAATAGCAATTGCTCCCGTAGCTACTCCTGCGATATAATCTGGTTTCCCATAAATTTCTTCTATTTGTTTGGCGAATTCGATTTTTAGATAATTTCGAATAGCTGGAAAACTTAATGTCAAGCGATTATCACAATAGATAGGACTTTTCCATCCACTTGCCCAAGTAAACGGGTTATCTGGTTGTAATTTAATCGCTTTAATTTGTAAAAGACTTTCGGCGGTCTTTAGGGCTGCTTCTTTGTTCTGTATCATGCTGCAAAATTACACCAAAGTTTTTATAAAAGGTTCTGTTTTAGTTCCCGTTCCTGGGGATGAAGCCCCTGAGATTATCCTGAGATTATCCACGAAGAAAAAGGTGAAATCTTTTCTTAAAGATCTTCAAAATGATGCCTTCAGTGTGAATTTAAGCATCGGTATCGATCATCCGTTTTGGCCATTGTTTATGACACTACACGAAGTTGTTATTGCTTCCGGTGGATGGGTTAAAAATGAAAATGGCCAATTGCTTATCATCGAACGTAACGGCAAGCTGGATATGCCAAAGGGCAAGCTAGAGTTGGATGAAACTATTGAAGACTGTGCGGTTCGTGAGGTTAAAGAAGAGTCTAAGGTTAAAGGTCTGAAAATCACAGGTGCACCTACCAAAACGGTGCATTGCTACTCCGTAAAAGGAGGGTTTGCAATTAAAACTACCTATTGGTATCCAATGTACACAGAGCACTCTAAAAAATTAAAACCTCAAAAAGAGGAAGGAATTACCGATGTGTATTGGGCGTCACCAAAAAAGCTAAGAAAAAAATTAGCCAAAATGCCTTCGTATAATAGTTTGAATGCCGTCTTTAAAGAATTCGCCTTAGGTTAAACTACGGCCTAACTGTGTCGGGAACGAAACCTGTATAATCACCACCGTGGTTGTGCACTTCACGCACAATACTTGAACTGATATAGGCATAACGTGCACTAGTCAAAAGAAATACGGTTTCTAATTCTGGCACCATTTCTCTGTTTGCTTGTGCAATGGCTTTTTCAAATTCAAAATCTGCAGGATTGCGCAACCCACGGAGCAGAAAGTTTACCCCTTGTTTTTGAGCAAAGTCAACTGTTAGACCCTCATATTTGATGACCTTTACCTTAGGTTCATTGGCGAAGGTTTCCGTGATCCATGCTACACGTTGTTCTAGTGGAAACAAATACGCTTTCGCACTATTGGTACCCACAGCTATTTGGATTTCATCAAATAGGGGAAGTGCCCGCTCGATGATGTCGTGGTGGCCCAAAGTGATTGGATCAAAGGATCCCGGAAATAAGGCAATACGTTTGCTCATGGGTTAAAGTTACGCAATATGTTCTTCTGCGAGTACGCTCAGCACTTGATGTAGTTGCCATCCTCTGTAGGCCAGTTGTTGTGGTACGATGGATTCGGGGCTTAGTCCAGGTATGCTGTTTACTTCTATCAGCAAAGGTCCGCGCTCCTTGTCAATGATATAGTCCATTCGAACGATGCCTTTAAGTCCGAGTAAATCATAGATGCGAATGGAGATCTGCTCAATGGTGGCAGCGATTTCAGCGGATATTCGTGCCGGCGTTATTTCCTGAGACTTACCGTCGTATTTTGCCTCGTAATCAAAGAAACTACTTTCGGTAGGAACTATTTCTGTAATTGCAATACTTTGGGTGGCAGCCTCATTCAAGGGAGTATTCGAAGTAAAGTCATAATTTGTACGCAATACGCCGCAGCCCACCTCCACACCAGTAACACCTTCCTCTACAATTACCTCTTTGTATTCCTTTTGTGCTTTCTTGAAGGCTGCAGAAAATTCGGCCGGGGTTTCAATACGGCTTACCCCAAAACTCGAACCGGAACGGTTGGGCTTTACAAATAGAGGGTATTGCCAATCGTTTAATACTTCTCTATTGGGTTCTTCAAAAAAGCTTTTACCCCTGGGTACAAGGATGCCTTGGGCGTTCAAAATGGTGTTGCATTGAAATTTAGAAAAAGTAAGGGCACTCGTGAATGTGTCGCACGTACTATGCGGAATATCGAAAACTTCTAGCATACCAGAAATATGTCCATCCTCGCCTGGAGTTCCGTGAACGGCATTGAACATATAGGCCAGGCCGAGGTCTGAAATTTTGATTGAACGACCATCTATTTTAAAGCCTTTCTGATCAAGTTCTATGAACACTGTCGAATAGCCGGCTTTGATGAAAGCCTCATAAGCAGTTTTACCTGAAGCTAAACTTATAGCCCTTTCGGAAGAATATCCACCGGCTAATACGCCAATCAATTTTTGCTCGTTTTCCATTATTGTAAATGTAATGCAGAACCCTAATGATTAGAGGTTATGAATAAAGTATCTTTACACCATGAAGCAATGGCTAAGATTTCTAATTTCTCGCTCCTTTGTGAAAACGGCTTTAGTTGCCGGAGCAATTCTTATGGTAAGTGTGTTAGGAAGTTTATGGTGGTTAAGTAGCACAACAATGCATGGACATACGGTTGAGATTCCCAATCTGAAGATGCTGCAATTTGAAGAGGCTGCTGCCCAGTTAGACGAATTAGGACTAGGATACGAGGTCATAGATAGTACGCATTACGCTCCGGGCGTTCCTGAGGGCTCAATCATTGAATCCTTTCCGAAGGAGTATGCCACGGTAAAATTGGGCCGCAAGATTCTTCTCTCGACGAACCCTAGACGACTACCAAAGTACCCGTTGCCAAATTATAAAGATCAGTTGGTCAGTTACGTTAGCTCGAAATTTAAAACAAAAGGATTTATCATCAATCGTATCATTGCAGTTCCCGACCTCAGTCACGATTTAGTGTTGAGGGTGGTTGATGAAAATGATAGCATTGCCGATGAGCAAAAGTTATACGAAACGGGAAGCCGCTTTACCATTTATGTTAGTGCCGGATTAGACGGTGCGCTGGTTTACCTGCCCGATCTCGTTGGTATGACATTTAGCGAAGCAGAGGAAAAGTTGAGATTTTCTAGTTTAAATGTCGGCGCCGTGATTTACCAGGCTGTTACTAAGGACACGCTAGGTGCTTTTGTTCTTAAATCCTCCCCAGCCTACAAAGAAGACCTTGAAGTAAAAGCCGGTAGTGCTGTTGACCTTTGGTTGGTATCCGATTCAAAGCTCAGCTCAAAACCCGAAATTATCGATACCCTAGATGCTGAATTCTAGATTGTGTTTTACATTTTTAGCCTGCTCTACGGCGGTTGTCGCCTCGGCACAAGTACAAGAAATTACAGCAGTGCTGTCGAGTGCGCCTACAGTTTCTAGGAACATAGAGAGTACAGATACCCTCATGCCTCCATTTGCAGATGATTTCTCTTACCCTTCGGACAAGCCTACTTCGGCACTTTGGCATGACGCTAAAGTTTGGGTAAACGACGAGATGGCACTGTTCCAGAAATCTCTTGGAGTAGCCACCTTCGATGGACTTAATGAATTTGGTTTTGCCTATAAAGAGAATGCTCTAGGTTCAGATTCAATGGCAGATGTTTTGACTTCTGCGTATTTAGATTTACAAGGGCTCTCCAACGTCTATCTAAGTTTTCAGTTGCAAGAGGGCGGTCGTGGTGAACTACCGTCGACCTCTGATAGCATCGTGGTTGAATATTGGTCGCCAATCACCTTGGATTGGACTAAGGTTTGGGGGAAAAAGGGTTCAGGTACCTCGAGTGCCTTTACCTCTGTTATTCTCCCAGTTCAAGGTGCAAATTATTTGCAAAAAGGTTTCCAATTCCGTTTTGCTGCCTTCGGTGCTCGTGCCGGTGCCTATGACATATGGAATATAGATTACGTGCAGTTAGATAAGGACCGTAATGCAGCAGATACGATAATTACAGAGCCGGCCATTGCCCGTGCTCATCCGCTTATAATTGGTTCGGGCGCCTATACGAGCTGGCCGTGGTGGGTGAGTAACGCCAGTAGTGTGGCAAATCGCCCCTCCACCTTGGAATTTGTCTATCGAAGAAACGGTACTGTACCTCCTGGAGGTTGGAGTTTGAACCTCGGCCAGTTCCGTTGGGAAGAGAACGGTTCGTTGGTACAACAGACTACCGCAGTTCCTGTAATTACAAATACACAGCACAACCAAGACCAGACATTCAATGTTAACGTTCCTGCTTCTGCAATGACATCTATCAGCGGTCCAACTACCGTTTCGACCAAAGTGTGGTTTGACGGTTCGGCGGCGGGCTTCCGCTCCAACGACACCGTTAGAGGTACCCTTGTACTAAATAATTACCTGTCCTTGGACGACGGCAGTGCCGAACGTGCATATGCTATTCAAAACGTTATTGGTGGTCGGGTAGCACAAAAATTCAAGGTAGGCGGCCTAGGCGGCTCAGATACCCTGAAGGGGATATATTTTAATTTCGTCGATGCCGGCGAAGCCTATACGAGTACCTTCAGAATGGCGGTTTGGTCACCTGCAGACAGTGGCGATGGCCCGGGAAATATCTTGTACATGAGCGACAGCCTATACCGACCTTTTACAGGGTATTACCGCGGCGATATGATGCCATACGAATTGGATTCAGGGCTTAGTTTAAATGCCTATACTGAGGTTTGGATAGGATACATCTGTACTTCTCCGTCTCCTATGTACTTAGGCCTAGACCAGCAGCGCTCTTTGCCTTCGGGAATGCCCAGGTATTACGGAGATGGTTTTAACTGGTACCAAAGTTTGGAGCCTGGTGTGGCGATAATGCGTCCGTACTTCCGCTACTCCCCAATAGATATGGCGGTTGAGGAATTTGTTCAAGATTTCAATGTTCACCCGAATCCTTCTTACGGGAACCTTATTGTAGAAGCACTATCTGCAGAATATGTCCTGAGAACTATTGACGGTGCAACAGTTGCTGCGGGTCGCGTAGTAGGGCATGAGAACCTAGAACTGAATCACCTTGATGCGGGTCTATATATTTTGTCTCTTCGAACAGCGCAAGCTGTTTCTCAGGTCAAATGGATCAAGCTTTAAAGTACAGCCCTGATGAACGAGCAAGAAGAAAAAGACGAACTATATGTACACCACCGGTTTGTTGCCGATGCTGGACAAGGCCCTTTACGTGTCGATAAGTTTTTGACCAATTTTCTATTTGACATTAGCCGTTCACGGATACAAAAGGCTGCCGAAGCAAAGGCTGTTCACGTCAATAGCAATCCGGTAAAGAGCAATTACAAAGTTAAAGCCGGGGACATTGTTGAGGTGGTATTGAACGAGCTGCCAAAAGACTCTACTATTTTGCCTCAGGCCTTGGATCTTGATATTCTCTACCGCGACGAGCATGTTATTGTGATTAATAAGCAACCCGGTTTAGTATGTCACCCTGGCCACGGGAATTATGAAGGTACGTTAGTACACGGTCTTGCCCATTTGGCTGAGAATTTACCAGTAGGCAAGCAAGGTGAGGAACGCCCTGGACTCGTCCATAGATTGGATAAGAATACTTCCGGAGTGATGGTAGCCGCCGCCTCAGACTTGGGTATGGCCCATTTGGCAAAGCAGTTTTTTGACCGTAGCACCTCGAGAGAATATGTTGCACTTGTTTGGGGCAATGTTGAAGAGGAGGAAGGTACTATCGAAGGCCACGTTGGCCGCAGTGTAAAAGACCGACTACAGATGGCTGTTTTCCCGGACGGTTCTGAAGGAAAGCACGCGGTAACTCATTACAAGGTGCTACAACGCTTTGGTTATGTAACTTTAATCAGTTGTCAATTGGACACAGGGCGTACACATCAAATTCGTGCACATATGCGCTATTTGGGACATCCACTATTCAATGACGAGCGCTACGGTGGAGATAAGATTTTGAAAGGCACTGCCTTCTCCAAGTACAAACAGTTTATTACAAATTGTTTCAAAGCGTGTCCGCGACATGCTCTCCACGCGAAGAAGCTAGGCTTTGTGCATCCTGCAACCGGTGAACTGATGGAATTTGAAACTGTTATACCTGAGGATATGACGGAAGTAATTCGCAAGTTTGAGAGTTATACTAAAACAAGTAACTGGGAAAAAAGAAGGTGAATAATAAGGTATGGATAGTCTTGTTAAGTGCCTTGATTGTTCAAGGTTGTGATCGTTTTCGAGTGAAACACGAAACCACACCCTACACCCTGAATTATCCTAGCCATTTTCCTGCGCCAGACATTCCACCTACTAATGAAATGACAGAAGAAGGCGTACGTTTGGGTAGACACCTATTCTTTGACGAAAGACTTTCCGGCGACAACACTCAAAGCTGTAATAGTTGCCATTTGCAGGAGAGTAATTTTGCCGAGCCTCATAGATTCAGCACTGGTATAGATGGTGTTCAAGGTAATTTAAACGCTATGGTGCTCTCAAACATAGCTTGGCAGCAGCTTTACTTCTGGGATGGAAGAATTTCGACTCTTGAAGACCAAGTCAAAGACCCTATTTTAAACCCTATCGAGATGCACTCAGACTTTGCAATCATTATCGAAAAGCTTGAGCAAGATCCGACTTACCTAACACTTTTTGACAAGGCTTACGGTTCTGAGGGAATTACAGAGGTTGGTATTGCTAAAGCATTGGCGCAATACATACGTACCATCGTCAGTGGGACTTCAAAATTTGACCAATATGTTGAAGGCAACTACCAGTTTACACCAAGCGAGCAGTTGGGTTTTGACATTTTCAATAACGAAAAAGGGGATTGCTTCCATTGTCATGGCGCAGCTACCTCTGGCTACCAGATGGGGGCTTTTGGTTTGTTGCAATTTTCCAACAACGGACTGGACAGTACGCATGCAGAGGGCGATGGAAGAGAGCGTGTTACCGGTGATGTTAATGATCGAGGTAAATTCAAGGTGCCCTCACTCCGCAATGTAGAATATTCATTCCCGTATATGCACGATGGTCGATTTCAAACTTTGTCGGAGGTCGTAGAATTTTACAATATGGGTGGTCATCCCTCGCTAACCCTTGATCCAAATATGAAGGCGGCCGGCATAGGGCGCAATTGGTCCGAGGCAGAGAAGCAAGGTTTAATCGACTTTATGAAGACCTTGAGCGACCCTCAATTTCTTGAGGATACAGCTTTCACTTCGCCTTGGTAATGGTAAAAAATTTACCAGTCGCGGCAAGTGGTAGAAATTTTGGCACGGCATTTGAAATAATAATTTTGAAGTTCCGTACCTTCCTAACGTCTTAAAAGCATTGTTATGAAAGCAAGAATATTATTTACCGCCCTAGTCGCTGCAAGTTTGATACTTTCAAGCTGCGGTTCAAAGACAAAAGCACCTAAAGGCGAAACAGAACTAGTATTACCGTGTTCTGAATTCAAGAGCGACCGCAAGACATTCCGTGTTTACAGCTTTGGTGAGAGCATGGATATGAATGTGGCTAAAAAGAAAGCTATGAGCAATGCCAAAACTGACCTTGCTGGTATGATCAGTACCACGATGAAAGTCGTTGGTGACAACTACGTTAAGAGTATGGAGGTTAACAATTTAGAAGAGGTGTTGGAGCGTTTTGAGGAAAACGCTCGAACGGTGATTGACCAAGAATTAAGTGGTGTATTAGTGGTGTGTGACCGTCTAATGAAAGTTGAGAAAACTGACAAGTTCAAGTACTACATTGCCATCGAACTCGACGGAGAGAAGATTGTAAAGAACTATTATAAAGCGCTCTCTAAAAACCAGAAGATTATGGTTGATTATAACTACGAGAAGTTCAAAGAAACTTTTGAGAAAGAAATGGCGAATCAGTGATAAGCTTTTACGATTCGGCTAATGATAGCATCCCAAGTGAAGTTTTTAAACGGCACTTGGGATTTTTTTTGTCCTTTTAAACCGATTTCAATCGCCTGGATAAAGTCCTCCTTATTTTCGATGTTGACTAATTCTGCAACAGGTTCGAGCGTTTCACTCATATCTGCTGCCTTATTAGCCACAACTGCCATCCCTCTTGCAGCAGCTTCCCAACCGACCAAGCTGTAGGTTTCATGCAGTGAAGGCACGACCAAGCACTGGTGTTCGTCCATCAGGCGTATGATTTCGTTAGTATTTGTGTAGGGCAGGAATGTTATGGTGGGACCAGCGGCAGTTGTACAAGCTTTGTAATAGTCCTGTTGATTCACATTTGCGTCGCCTACGACTGTCAGAGGCCAGTTGCATTCACCTGCCCATTCGATGATGGTCTTCTGGTTCTTTAGGTATTCCAGTCGACCAACCATTAATAGGCCAGCTCGGCCTTCTTGGTTGTTCGATATTTGAAGAAAAGCATCATCAATACCCAAGGGTATTAATTGGTGTTTATCCCTTAGCCCCTTTCCTCCAGAGGCACTCCATGAAACAATACGCTCGTATTCGCTCATCGATGAGGTAATCACACAGTCGCTTAACGCGAGTAACAGCTTCATGCTGCGGCGTTGTCCGATAAATAAATAGCCCGCAGTCGGCATGCGGTCACTGCCGTTCAATCCGCGTAAAATGGTCTTCATCCACTCCATACCGTGTCCGCCTAGGATTGCGTAAGCCAATGGTGCACGCTTTTTATCTGCAAGGCTATAGTCCACAAAAACACTACTCAAAACTTTCTTGCCTTTGAAAGATTTGAAATACGGCAATAAGTCTGCTGGCCTTCCGAGGTTAAAGCCGTGTATAAGTTCTACTTTCTTAGGTAAAGTCTGTCCTGCGAGGACGATAGAAACATCGTACCCTAGCGTTCGTAGACCCTCTGCCGTACGTTCGACCTGGACGGTATCACCGCCAGGCTGCTTGTAAAGTGTAGATCTTGAGATGAGGGCAACGTTCATTTATACATTCATGTTGAATATGTCTAAAACATCCATTACTTCTTCGGCATCTGCTTCGTCCGAAAAGGTCAATGGTTTATTGGGTAACGCTGTGTCTACAGACCAATTACCTTCTCCGAGTAAATCATTCAAATCTGCTTGGACTTTGGCTATGCATCCGCCGCAATTGATTTTGGTATCTATGGTCATTATTTCAGGGGTTTTGTACGCATTCTTAAACTGTTAATCACGACTCCAATACTGCTCACGCTCATTGCAATACTCGATACCGTCGGGGTCAATTTAATCCCAAAAATAGGGTAGAGTAAACCGGCGGCTATAGGAATGGCCAACACATTATAACCAAAGGCCCAGGTAAGGTTTCCTAATAGGGTTTGTTTAAACCGTGCGGCTAGTGCGAAGTAACGTTTTATTTCATGTAACCCTTCGCGCATCAATACAACATCAGCACTGTGCTGCGCGGCTGCGGTAGCGGCCGTGAAACTCAAGCCTATATCTGCGGCACTCAGCGCCGCAGTATCGTTAATACCATCACCTATCATTAAGACTGTACCCTTACTTCTATACTCTTGTACTTTGTCTACTTTCTGAATGGGCATCATTTCACCAAAGCTCTCTTGCAAGCCAAGCTTTTTACCCAAGGCTTCGACTACATTACTTTTATCACCGGAGAGCAAAACATTGTAGATACCAATATTATTAGTGTGCTGTATAATATCTATTGCTCCGTCCGCGAGTATATCTTCAAACAACACAGTAATCAGGAGGTCTGTATCGCTGAATAGCACCGCTGTTGTTTTCTCGGTGGCTACTTTTTGACCGGTAATTTCTTGGCACCACGATGGCGAGCCTAAGTAGTACAAGGTGCCGTTAATTTTCGCATTTATTCCTTTACCGGCTACTGCTTTTAATCTTCTCACCTTCGGCAGTCCTCCTTGTAATCCAAAGTGCTGTTTCATACCCTCATTAAGTGGGTGAGATCCGCTTTGATTAAGTGCGACAAGGATGGTTTGAAAATCGGCCAGATTTCCTGAAATAGCTACCACTGTGAACTTTCCCTTGGTAAGCGTTCCAGTTTTATCCCATAATATATGATCCACCTTATGTGCTAATTCTAAGGCATTTGCATTACGAACGAGTATTCCGCTTCGAGCGGCTTTACCGGTAGCTGCTACAACGGCTAATGGAGTGGCTAATCCCAGGGCACACGGACATGCTATAACCAGTACATTGATGGCGAAGACCATACTTAGAGGTTCTCCTAGAAGACTCCATACGGTTCCCACAAGAATGCTGAGAATTAATATGCTTGGGACGAAAATCTTTGAAATACGATCGGTTAATTTTTCAATGGAAGTTTCTTGTTCTTGCGCTTCAAGTACCGCCTCAATGATTCCGCCCAGTGCAGATGCCTTACCAGTATTCACCACTTTTACCACAAGGAGCCCCTCGCCATTGACGGTTCCCGCCCAAACCTGTTTACCAGCGGATTTATTTACCGCAAATGGTTCACCGGTAAAGGTGCTTTCATCGATTCTAGATATTCCTTCGACAACAATACCGTCCACGGGGATTAACTCCCCAGGTTTTACCTCGATTACTTCGTCGATCTCTAATGTGCTCACATCAACCTTTATCGTAAGGCCATCGATGACCTTCGTTGCCACTTTAGGTTGCAATGTCAATAGACTTTCGATGGCCTTGCTATTTTGCAGCTTTCCACGTTCCTCGAAATATTTACCGATCAAGATAAAGGCAATAATGAGTCCCGCACTCTCAAAATAGATTTCATGGTTACCGATTAAGAGATTGAACAATGAATAACCAAACGCTACAATGCTACCAAGACTCACTAGGGTGTCCATATTGGTGGCGCCCATTTTCGCTAGTGCAAAGGCTTTTGCGTGAATTTTCCGACCGAAGTAACCACTGAGCACTAACGCTAATACTCCTTGAAGGGCAATTATAGAGCATTTAACAGAATGGCTCATTCCTAAATAGAGTAACGGCCCTGCAAAAAGAACGGCGATTAGGAGCTCCAAAGCCTGTCGCTGCAAACCTTTTCGTTTGCGGTCAAACTGCACTTCGGTTCCTATTCTTTCGTTTTCAAGCTGGTAGCCGGCCTTCGCGAGGTTCGCTTTTAAGGCAGGCAAGTCCAGAAGTTCTTTATTTACAGTGGCTTTGAAGCTGTGGCTGGCATAGCGAATTACGACGTTGTCTAGGCCTGGAGTCCCTTCTGCAATAATTGCCGCGCTCTGCGCGCAACCTGCACAAGACATCCCCATAATCGTCCAATTTACCTCCATTTTTGACATAAAACAAAGGTAGTAAATGTAATGACCTGTGTATCTTCGTGGCACTAAGTTGTACCCGTATGAATCCAATGATAGATTTCCCTCAAACTCCTTTTGGAAGTTTGGCTTTTGATAAAATTGAGCCGGCACATTTTATACCTGCCGCTGAGCACTGGATGGATGTAGCGAGAGGGCGTATTGCAAATATCACGGCAAATGATGAGGTGCCCACGTTTAGCAATACAATAGTAGCCTTAGAGTTTGCCTCCAAAGAGTTAAGTATTGTAAGCAGTTGCTTTTTCAACCTCAATAGTGCTGAAACTAATGAGGATATTCAAAGTGTAGCGCGTGAGTTAAGTCCAAAATTAACATTGTTTAATAACGAGACCTTGTTGAATGAGGCGTTATTCTTTCGCATTAAATGGGTTTGGAAGAATCGCGATAAGGAGCAAATTGATAGCGAATCGCAGCGCCTTTTGAAGGAGACCTACGAAGGATTCGTGCGAAACGGAGCCTTGCTTGAAGGGGAGGAACGTGAAACGCTAAAATCAATTAGCGAAAAACTCAGTAAGCTGTCGCTGTCTTTTGGTGAAAACGTACTCAAAGAAACGCAAGCATTCGAACATTATGTGGAAGAAGCGGAGGATTTAGCCGGTTTGCCAGAAGCAGTAGTTTCCAGCGCTGCGGCGTTGGCAAAAGAGAAGGGTAAGCAGGGCTACATTTTTGGTTTAGATATGCCAACTTACATAAGCATCATGAAGTATGCCGATAAGGCATCACTTCGTGAACTTATGTACTGTGCATACGGTACACGTGCAGCCAAGGAAAACGAGTTAAATAACGAAAAGAATATCCAAGATTTGGTTAATACGCGTTTGGCGAAAGCACAGCTGCTTGGTTTTAGTTCGCACGCAGCGCTCACCCTGAGCAAGCGTATGGCGAAAACCCCAGAGAGGGTACTCTCGTTTTTGGACGACTTAAAAGCGTTAGCAAAACCAGCTGCAGAGAAAGACCTCAAAGCAGTACAAGAATTTGCAAGTGCCGCTGGCCACCAGGGCGAGGTAAAACCGTGGGACTTTTCGTATTGGTCGGAAAAGCTTAAAAAGGCAACTTTGAACCTTGACGACAACTTGTTAAAGCCCTATTTCAAAATTGAGAATGTGTTGGGTGGTGTTTTTGAAGTCAGTAGTACTCTCTATGGTTTGACCTTCAAAAGAAACGAGAATATCGCGACATACCACGAGCATGTAAATGCCTACGAGGTTTATGATAAAGACGGCGAATTTTTGAGTCTCTTATACACTGATTTTTTTCCCCGACCGGGGAAACGCTCAGGTGCCTGGATGACCAGCTACCGTAGTATGTATACCTTAGGTGGGGAGGTGGTTCGTCCACATATTAGCATTGTTTGTAATTTCACGAAGCCCAGTGCGGACAAGCCTTCACTACTCACTTTTAACGAGGTCACCACGCTGTTCCATGAATTTGGTCATGCCTTACACGGTATGATGGCCCGTGGCACATATCCGTCGCTAACGGGAACCAGTGTATATTGGGATTTTGTGGAATTACCGTCACAGATTTTGGAAAACTGGTGCTACGAGCCGGAAGCCTTGGCTTTATTCGCGAAGCATTATGAAACCGGTGAATCATTACCAAAGGAATACGTGGATTGCATTGTCGAAAGCCAGCAATTCATGGAAGGTTATGCAACATTGCGTCAGCTTAACTTTGGGTACCTAGATATGACCTACCACGGCCTCACTGAACCAATGGAAGCTACTGTGGCCAATTTTGAGCGCTCGGCAACAGCAGATACACAGCTCTTCTCACCTGTTGATGGAATATTGTCGTCTACCGCATTCAGTCATATTTTCCAAGGAGGGTACAGTGCCGGATACTATAGCTACAAATGGTCCGAGGTTTTAGATGCCGATGCCTTTGAACGTTTCAAGGAGGAGGGAATCTTCAGTGAGGCGGCAGCCGAGGGTTTTGCGCAGGTTCTCTCTAGTGGAGGAACAGTGGCGCCGGACGAGCTCTTTAAAAAATTTAGAGGACGGGATCCAAAAGTGGATGCACTGTTGAAGCGGGCAGGTATTACCGCTTAATGCATACGAAGGGTTTTGTGTCTGAATCGCCAATAAAGGGCTATGGAAGCTAGTACTAGGCCGACAGTAAGTCCCATCCAAACCCCAATCGGTCCTTTCTCGAGGTGAACACCCAAGAAGTAACAGAGCGGAACGGCAATCACCCAGTAGGCAATAAATGCAACGATGGTAGGTATGCTCATATCCTTAATCCCGCGCAAGGCGCCGAGCGCAGTGGCTTGCATACCGTCTGGCATCTGGAAAATCCCGGCTGCAACCATTAGCGCTGCTGAGTATTGAAGTACCTCAGGGTCTGAGCTATAGAACTGCGGCAGGAAGTTTTGCAAGAGAATGAGTAGGGTCATAGTGACTAGCATAAAGAAGAAGGTCAAGTGAAACAGGCTCTGACCTGCAAGGCGCAACATAGGGTAATCCTTCCGACCCAATTGGTTTCCCATACGGATAGTTGCTGCAGCACCAAGGCCGCTGACCATCATGTAACTCACTGATGCAATATTTAACGCAATCTGGTGGGCGGCTTGTTGCACGGGGCCAATCATACCCACAATGACGCCGCTCATTGCAAATGCACCGGCCTCAAAAACGTATTGTAGTCCGCTAGGAACACCAATATTTAAAATTTCCTTAATGGTTGGCCAATCTGCCGCTGAACTACGCCAGAAGGACCAATAGAGAGCGAATTTTCCTTGCTTACGGATGTATATTGCCATTCCACCGAGCATAAGGAATCGAGTCACTAGGGTACTCACAGCAGCACCCATTAGACCCAGTTCCGGGAACGGTCCCCAGCCCGTAATAAGGGGATAGTTCAAGAGTACATTCAAAAAGTTGGCTGCCAAGCTCACACGCATTGCGGCCTTGGTGTCGCTCAATCCTTCTGCAAATTGCTTGAAGGCAAAGAAGCTCATCATGGGCACAATGGAAAATCCGACCACATGGATATAGGGTAGGGCTTGTGAAACTACGCGCTCGTCTTGGCCAAGTAGGTACGCTCCTTCTGCGAAGAGGGCAATGAACCCATAGATCAGTAGACCTAAGATGCTATTTAAAACAAGACCATTTTTGAAGTATTTGGTCGCCGCTGCAGGGTTCTCTTCACCGTCAGCACCCGCTACTAAGGGAGTAAGTCCATAGGCAACACCAATTGCAAATACCATGGGGATGATAAGCACGGATACGGCAAGACTAATGGCCGCCAGTGGTATGGTTCCGAGGAATTTTCCGACCATAATAGAATCGGCCACGCTCACCATAATTTGTCCCAGTTGTCCAATGACAACGGGATACGCTAGGGTGAGGCTGATTTTATATTGCTGACTGTATGTGCTCCAGCGGTAGACCATTAGAGGTTATAGCGGTCCACTTCACGTTGGTAGAAATCCTCGGCCTCAGAGATAAGGCTTTCTAGGGTTTTCGTTAGATCACCTTGGTTTTCATCGCTGATATCGTCCAACCACTTTACTTCATCATTTTCTAGATTGAGTATGAATGCTGGAAATTCAGTGTGAACTATGAAGATAGCATCTAAGCTATCTGTATTGTCTGCGACAAGGAATTTTGGGAAACTCATTTGCTTCTTTATTTGAAGTAAAAGTACGCTTATTTCCTCGCGAATTTATCTACGCAAGATTTGCTTATTGGATTTCCACTTAAAATATGGAGTCGCTCCATGACGTTACGGAATTCGCGGACATTACCAGTCCAATCGTAGTCTTGAAGGGCGACAATGGCTTGTGCATCAATCTCCTTGGGAGAAGTACCGTATTCCTCTCCGATAGCCTTCAGGAAATGGTTGGCAAGTAATGGTATATCATCACGACGCGCGTTGAGTCCAGGAACATCTAAAACGATTACGCCCAATCTGTGGTATAAATCCTCTCGGAATTTTCCCTCTTCGATCATCTTGCGCAAGTCCTTGTTGGTCGCGGCGAGTACGCGAACATCTACTTTGATGCTTTTATCCCCACCAACTGGAGTGATTTTATGCTCCTGCAGTGCACGCAGCACTTTGGCCTGCGCACTTAGGCTCATATCCCCTATCTCGTCTAAAAATAATGTACCCCCATTGGCCAACTCAAATTTTCCCTTGCGGTCTTTCTGAGCACCGGTGAAGGCACCTTTTTTATGTCCAAAGAGTTCGCTTTCAATGAGCTCTCCAGGGATAGCTGCACAGTTCACTTCGATCATCGTATTCTTGCTGCGCTGGCTCTGCTCGTGAATCTGGTGGGCAACAAGTTCTTTACCCGAACCGTTAGGCCCAGTAATTAGAACGCGTGCCTCTGATGGGGCAACCTTGGCTATGATATCGCGCAGCTCATCCATACTGGCACTTTGACCAATCATCTTATACTTTTTGCTGACGCGCTTTTTCAAGGTCTTTACTTCACTGACCAATTCTTTTTGAGTCAGTGCATTTCTAACGGTACTCAATAAACGATTGAGATCTGGGGGTTTAGGGAGATAATCGTACGCGCCTTTTTTTAAGCAATCGACCGCAGTATTGATATCGCCGTGACCAGAAATCATAATGATGGGAACATCAGGATTCACGCTCGTCATCTTTTCAAGTACTTCGACGCCGTCTTTGTGGGGCATTTTAATATCACAAAAGACTAAGTCCCAATTCCCTTCACCGAAAGATTCGATACCTTGTTTTCCATCTTCCGCCTCATGGATGGAGTGGTTAGCATCCTCTTCGAGTAGAATTTTCTTCAGTACTCGGCGAATGGCTACCTCGTCTTCAATCAAAAGTATTTTACTCATAGTAATTCTTTAAACGGCTCCGTTTTCGCTTTCGTTGTCTTCGTCGGGCATAATCTCTCCAGCACCAACAATACCATTTCCAAACTGAGTAACGCGTTCGGGACCTTTCCATACGGTACGCTGTGGAAATGGGATGATAATCTGGTTCTCGAAGAACTCTTTGTCAATAGCAAATCTTAGGTCGCTCTTGATTTGCTCTATAAAGAATAGGTCTCTAGTGTAAAAGTTCAATTCCATAATTAATGCACTGTCGCCAAAGTCCTTTAAAAGAACAAGGGGTTCCTCTTTATCATCAGCCTGTGGATGGTTTGCTGCAATATCGTATAAGATCTTCGCTACTTTTTGTGTATCGCTACCAAAGGCCACGCTAACTGTAAGTGAAAAGCGCGTGGTCTCTTCACTGTGAGTGAGGTTAATCACAGTTTCGTTGGTTAATTTTGAATTAGGAACAATGATTAAAATATCATCACGAGTACGAACGGTTGTTGTGCGCAGTCCAACAGCTTCAACCTTTCCAATCTGATTTTCTAATTGGATAATATCACCAACACTTAGGGTGCGCTCAACCAGTATGATTACTCCTGAACTCAGATCCTTGAAGGCATCTTGTAGACCAAGGCCCAATCCAACAAATAGTGCAGTAGATGCTGCAAGTAGTGCGGTGACTTTAACCCCAACAGTCTCCAGGGCCACGACAATGACTACGGTGTAGATTATGTATTTAGAAATTTGCAAGATGGTGTAGCGTCTTCCTTCATAATATTGTTCTCCACCCTTGCTGCGCATTATGATCCGGTTGAGTAGCCAAAATCCATAACGGGCAGAAGCCAAAAGCAACAGCACCTGAAGCAGGCTCTTCACCGAGAGTCTGAAAAAATCGTTCGCCCAAATCCTGTAGCTCAAGAATTCAGTAAACCATTGTTGGATATTTTCTAGTACTTCAACCATTTATATAATTCTTTCCAGGTCACCTTTTTACCATACATCAATATACCGACTCTATAGATTTTTCCTGCAAGTGCGACCACGCCAAAAAATGTACCTACCAATAAAGAGGCACTCAACGCCATTTGCCACACCGGAACGCCGAAGGGGATACGGACCATCATAGAGATTGGAGAGGTCAGTGGAATCATACTCATCCAGAATGCGATAGGCCCATTTGGATCTTGAACAATATTCATAGCGGTACTAATGGCAATAATCATCGGAGCGGTTACAGGCAACATGAATTGCTGGCTATCTGCTTCCTGGTCGATAGCCGAACCAAGTGCCGCGAAAAGCGCACTGTATAGGAAATAGCCTCCAAAGAAATAGAACACAAAACCACCCAAAACCAAAGGGAAGTTGATGCTGTATATCATGTTAAATATGTTGCTTTGGTCGACTTGACTAAGATTTGGTGCGTCAGTTCCCACTGACACTTGTTGCGCGAAAATTTCCGGATATATAAATGTGCTTACCACTGTGTAGATAGTTCCTGAAAGGACCACCCAAATAAGGAATTGGACCACACCGACTAAACCGATACCGAGGATTTTACCCATCATCAGTTGACGCGGACGAACGCTTGAGATAATTACTTCAACAATACGACTCGTCTTTTCCTCAATCACCCCGCGCATCACCTGAACGGCGTAGAAAAAGATGAAGAAATAAATCAAGATACCGGAGATATAACCCAATCCCATTTTTAGCGGGGTAGCACTGGTTTCATCGTTCCCGTCTTCTTCGCCCAAAGTGAAGCTCTTCACACTCACCTGCGTTTTCGTTTGTGTAACTACTTTGGGATCTACCCCTTGCTGAATGAGCTTTTGATTGTTAATCTTCTCTTCAAGCTGTCGTTCAATAAAGCGTTGAAGGTCTATGCCAATATCTTCCTTGCCGTAGAGTAGTATATTTTTCTTAATTAAATCAGGGTCCCAACCGTTACCTGAAGGGATATACAATAGTGCGTCTTTATCACTTTCTCTTAGGAATTGCTTGGCTAATTCAAGATTGAATTCGCCTGGATTCAAATACTCTAATTTAAATTGCTCAGTACCTGTTTCGGGTAATAGTATCGAAGGTTCGTCCAAAACAAGAATCATTTTATCATCTTCGGGCATTGACGCTAAAAGGCTAGGGACAATCATGGCCGCGGCTAATAATACGGGTGCAAGCAACGTCATTAATAGGAAGGTCTTCTTACGAATACGAGTCAAAAACTCACGCTGAATAATCAGTAGGATAGGGCTATTCATAAGTTTTAGGTTTAGGTCCGTTTTGTACAATATCTATGAAGATCTCGCTCACGCTAGGCAGTACTTCTTCAAATCCTAGTAGCTCGTTACTGTCGGCTAACTGTTGAATAATATCCCTGGGATATTGATCCGATTTAATCGTTATTGTATGTCCAGTATGTTGATGGTCTCGAGACAAAATATTCATACCAGTGAAGGGCTGTTCAGTCTTTGTAGTGAAGGCATAGGTCCCGTTCATATAATGGCGACGGATGTCTAGCAATGGGCCCTCGACCATAACTTCTCCATAGTTGATTAATCCAATGTAATCACATATTTCTTCTACGCTTTCCATTCGGTGGGTAGAGAAAATGACCGTTGCACCCTCTTTATTCAAGCGTTTTATTTCTTTTTTTATGAGATTAGTATTGATAGGATCAAAGCCAGTAAACGGCTCATCAAATATTAACAATTCAGGTTTGTGAAGCACTGTAGTGACAAACTGCACCTTTTGTGCCATACCCTTACTCAAATCCTCAACCTTATTTTCCCAAAAACTTTCCATCTCCAAGCGAATGAACCATTCCTTCGCTCTGCTTTTCGCTTCCGCTGCACTCAACCCTTTTAGCTTGGCGAGGTATAGCACCTGTTCACCCACTTTCATCTTTTTGTAGAGGCCGCGCTCTTCAGGGAGATAACCGATGCGAGCAATATCGCTGGGTTCTAGCTCTCGATGACCAAAGTAGACATTACCGCTGTCTGGAGCTGTAATTTGGTTCATGATGCGAATAAAAGAAGTCTTTCCTGCGCCGTTTGGGCCAAGTAGTCCGTAAATACTTCCCTTGGGTATGTTCATATTAATTCCGCCCAGCGCGACCTTCGCCCCATATTGTTTGGTGACATTTTCAGATCTTATCATACGTTCATTGTTGTGCTTGGCATCTTGGTTTAAGTAGGGGCCTTAAAAAACTACCGTCGCATAGGATAGTAGTTGAAGATATAAATTACTCGGTTAAGAGAACATCTCTTTGACTCTATCGAAGAAGCCCTTATCAGACTTTCCTGGATTGGGTTCAAAGTTCTTGCTCTCTATTAACTTTTCTAATGTTTTCTTTTCGTCATTGCTCAGGTTTTTAGGCACCCAAACGTTTATATGAATGAGCTGATCTCCGCGGCCATATCCCTGAACACTTGGTAGGCCTTTGTTCTTTAATCGAAGAATTTTTCCAGGTTGTGTTCCCTTGTCGATATTAATCTTCACAACGCCGCTCACGGTAGGGATCTCAACACTTGTACCCAGAGCTGCCTCAGGGAAGCTCATTGTTAATTCGTAGTGCAAATTTTCACCATCTCTAGTTAGTGATTCGTGAGGTAGTTCTTCAATAAGCACAATCAGGTCTCCTGGAACACCGCCTATGGCGTCGTTCCCTTTACCCCCAACACGTAATTGCATACCGTCCTGCACACCAGCAGGAATCTTTACAGCAACAACTTCCTCTTTGCGCTCGAGTCCGTCTGAACCAATGCCACTCGGTTTTTGGTCTACAATCTTCCCTACACCGTTACAGGTAGAACAGGTTGCTGCGGTGCGCATCTGGCCCAAAATTGTATTAGTTACTTGCTGTACTTGACCAGCACCGTTACAAATGGTACATGTTTTAAATGTCACTCCATCGGCTACTTGAGCACGACGAATCTTGATCTTTTTTTCAACACCTTCTGCAATTTCTTCCAAGGTAAGTTTTACTTTGATACGCAAATTGGAACCTTTGGTTTGACGTCTTTGGCCACCGCCGCCAAACCCTCCAAAGCCACCGCCGCCACCTCCGAAGATGTCTCCAAACATGTCGAAAATGTCGTTCATATTACCGTGGAAGCCACCTCCACTAGCACCGCCACCAAATGCTTGGTGACCAAACTGATCATATTTACGTCGCTTTTCTTCGTTGCCAAGCACGTCGTAAGCCTCTGCAGCTTCTTTGAATTTTTCCTCAGCCTCCTTGTCGTTAGGGTTTCTATCCGGGTGGTACTTCAAGGCCACCTTTCGGTAAGCTTTTTTAATGTCATCCTGGCTCGAGCTCTTACTCACACCTAATACATCGTAGAAATCGCGTTTTGCCATCTTATACTCCTTTACCTACTACTACCTTGGCGAAACGAATCACTTTATCGCCAATTTTGTATCCTTTCTCCAATTCATCTATCACCTTACCGTCCATATCTGGTGTTGGCGCAGGAATTTGCGTAATAGCTTCCATTTTTTCTACATCGAAATTTTTACCGATGGTGCTTTGCATCGCATTCAGACCTTTGCCCTTAAGTGTATCTATGAGCTTATTCTGAATCAACTTTAACCCACCAAAAACAGCTTTGTTGGCTTCTGTTTCTTCGGTGTTTTTCAAGGCTCTTTCGAAATCGTCAAGAACTGGCAGCAATGCTGTTAAAGTGTCTTTATTTGCACTCTCCATCAGCTCCAAACGCTCTTTGGCTGTTCTTTTACGAAAGTTTTCGAATTCTGCATACAAACGCAAATTCTGGTCTTTTAAGTCTTTGACTTCGTCTTCAAGGTTAGCCACCGGATCTTGCTCAACGGTAGTATTATCCGTGCTTTCAGTACTTTGGTCTACATTGTTTTCTTCGTGCAATTCTTCGCCTGTGGTTTCTTCTTTTTCTGACATTTATCTAGAATTTAGGGCTATTTCCTCAATACCACTGCAAAATGTTCGCCATTAAGCGCACCGCTGACAAGCTGTCAGCGGTGCACTTGATACAGTATAATAAAGAACGCCGGCATCACCGGCGCCCGTAATTTGATATTGAAGCTAAAATATCTTAGCGCTTCAAAGAAGCTAAGGTGTTTTCTAATGCTTTACCTCTTAAATTTCTTTTAATGATGATACCGTCACCGTCAATTAAGAAGGTCGCTGGAATAGAATTCACATTGTAAGTACGTGCTGCAGTATTTCTCCAAAATTGGAGATCGCTTACGTGATTTTTCCATACAAGTTTATCCTGCGCTATTCCATTTTCCCAAGCTGATTTGTCACGATCTAGACTTACCGAGAAAACTTCAAATCCATCCCCGTTTTTAAAGGCGGCGTCTTTGTATTGTCTATAGGTACGAACGACATTCGGGTTCTCGATACGACAAGGTCGACACCAAGAGGCCCAGAAGTCGATAAGAACAATCTTCCCTTTTAAATCTGAGAGTTTACGAATGTTTCCTTGAGGATCACGCATAGCTATCTCAGGCGCCTGAGCGCCAATATTCAATGTGCTCATTTGCTCGGCTGGCTCGGCTATGGTATCGCTGTAATTGCTTTGAGCACTGGTTAGAACAGCTGCAGTTAAAAGCAACGAGAAGCTGCCAATAATTAGGGATAGTTTTTTCATTATGTTTTTGGTGCTTTAAGTGATTACAATCTAACAATCTCAGCTCCAAGTGCTTTCAATCGACCGTCAATATTCTCGTAGCCTCTATCAATTTGATTAATATTATGAATGGTCGAAGTTCCTTCTGCGCTCAATGCCGCGATGAGCAAACTAACTCCTGCACGGATATCTGGTGACGTCATTGTCGTGGCGCGCAAAGGACTTTGTTTATCAAGACCAATAACTGTCGCACGGTGGGGGTCACACAGAATGATCTGTGCCCCCATATCGATCAACTTATCGGTGAAGAACAAGCGCGATTCGAACATCTTTTGGTGGATTAATACGGATCCCCTCGCTTGGGTAGCAGTGACCAAAATGATGCTTAACAGGTCAGGAGTGAATCCTGGCCACGGCGCATCTGCTATGGTCATGATGGATCCGTCTATAAAGCTTTCTATCTCATAATAGTTGTGGGATGGAACACGCAAGTCGTCTCCAATTAATTCTGTATGAATACCCAATCGGCGGAAAACATTAGGGATAATACCGAGGTCTGGATAACTTACATCTTTGATGGTAATGTCTGATCCTGTTATGGCTGCTAGGCCAATCCAAGAGCCGATCTCAATCATATCAGGTAGAATGCGGTGATGCGTTCCACTAAAATCTGCCACACCTTCAATATAGAGCATATTGGAGCCGATACCGTCTATCTTTGCACCCATACGTACGAGCATTTTACACAGTTGCTGTAAATACGGCTCACAAGCTGCATTATAGATGGTGGTTTTGCCCTTCGCCATCACGGCCGCCATTACTACGTTAGCAGTACCAGTCACAGACGCTTCATCTAGGAGCATGAAAGTTCCTGTAAGCTGTGAAGCATCTACACTGTAAAAACTGTCTTTGCTATCGTAGTTGAATTTTGCACCCAACTTCTCGAAGCCTAAAAAATGTGTATCTAATCTTCTACGACCGATTTTATCGCCGCCCGGTTTCGGAATATAAGCCTTGCCAAATCGAGCAAGTAATGGCCCCACAATCATAATGGAACCACGAAGACTTGCACCCTTCTGCTTAAAAGTATCTGACGTTAGGTAATCGAGATTTATATTTTCTGCCTTGAAGGTGTAATCGCCATGTCCGTTTTTCTTTACGTAAACTCCTAAATCACCCAAGAGATCAATCAACTTATTGACGTCAACTATATCCGGTATGTTGGTGATACGAACTTCCTCGGGGGTCAGTAAGACTGCACAGAGAATCTGTAAGGTTTCATTTTTTGCCCCTTGAGGCGTGATGGTTCCGTTGAGTTTTTTTCCTCCGGTAATCTTAAATGTTCCCATGAATTAGTATCTCCTTTTCTTGTTTTTCTTTTTCCGGTTGTTTTGGCTCTGCTTGCGCTCAGATTGAGTAATACCAAAGGCTTTCTCGTGAGGCAGATCGAACTCACCAAGTTTCAATTTTTCTTCGGACATTTCAGCTAGATCGCCGAGGATGGTCGCATCGCTCACTGTGTCTTTATTGTATTTAAGGTAATTACGTTTCATCGCGTAGGCGATGCCGTAAACTAACGCTTCTCTTTCCTCCCCCTCTTCGAGTTGCAAGGCATGACCAATCATATTCTTGACAATCGAGCCGTAGTGTCGGAAACGACGTGATTTTTTTGGATAGGTTACTTCATCTGGAAGTCCAATAAAGCTTTCCGCAGTTGGGATAGGGTATGGGCTATCTACGTCCAATTCAAAATCGGACATAATGAATAAATGGTCCCACAGCTTGTGCGCGTAATCTGGAGCATCGCGGATAGCCGGATTCAAATTCCCAATCACATCAATGATACTCTGCGCCACCTTACTGCGGTGCTCTTTGTCTTCGATAGTCAAACAGTAGTCAACCATACGCTGTACGTTTCGTCCGTACTCTGGTATTTTAAGTTGGGTTCTGTCCGTATTATATTCCATAGTCTTAATAACTTAAAATCTTCACTTAGACCGCGCTGACCTTAGCGAATTTTAGTAACAATCTTTTTTCTCCAGCATTGTCGAAGTTGATGATGGCTTTGGCATCTGCGCCTTTGCCTTCCATACGTACTACAGTCCCCAGACCAAAACGTCCGTGGACTACACGTTTGCCTTCGCTCAATTCATGTGGCTTTAGGAAATAACCACTCATTGTGCCTGCACTAGTATTATTTATCGGGGTGAGCGTTTTGCCCCTCAAGGTAGGCTTTTTTAAGCCACCCGCATCCGGCCCAATGTAGGCGCTCTTTTTACGAGTGCTAGTAGGTTTACCCCAACTGGTCTTTTTCTCAATAAACACAGTATTTCTACTACTACTTTCGCTAGCAGGTGCGCCGAAGGCATTATTCAGAGCAGGAGAGCTGAAACTCGTTGGAGAAAATTCCGGAGTCTTGATTTCTAGATATTTTTCATCTATCTCATCAATAAAACGCGAAGGTTCACAATCGATAAGCTTTCCCCATCGGTATCTAGTATGCGCATAGGTTAAATGCGCACGTTTTTCAGCGCGAGTCAAAGCAACGTAAAAGAGTCGACGCTCTTCTTCAAGCTCGCTTCTGCTGCCGCTGCCCATTATGCTTGGAAACAGATTTTCTTCAAGACCAACGATATATACATAAGGGAACTCCAACCCCTTTGCCAAGTGTATCGTCATCATACTTACTTTTGGAGTCTCGTTGTCTACCTCATTATCGCGGTCTGTTGATAGTGCTACATCCGAGAGGAAATTTGAAAGTGAAGGATTGCCCTCGGCCAATTCCTTTTGCTGTTCAGTGAAGTCTTTAATTCCGTTCAGTAATTCTTGAACGTTTTCATAGCGAGTCACACCCTCCGGAGTCTTGTCTTCACCAAGTACTTTAATTAGCCCAACACTCTTAGCAATATGGACTACGACATCAAAAGCATCGTGCTGTTTTGCTAAAACCGCAAATGAATTTATTAGAATAGCGAAATCACTAATCTTATTTTGAGTGGATTTATTTAGTCCTGTTGGAATACTTTGCAATCGTTCGCACACCTCCCAAAGTGAAGTACCTTGTGCTTCTGCAGCCAAGGTTAATTTAGCCAGAGTTGTAGCGCCGATACCCCTTGCAGGGTAATTGATTACCCTACGGAACGCTTCTTCATCTTTTGGGTTAATTACTAGCCTCAAATAGGCCAAAACGTCTTTAATTTCTTTCCGCTGGTAAAAGCTCAATCCTCCATAAATCTTGTACGGGATGTTTTTCTTTCGCAAGGCATCCTCAAAACTTCGACTTTGCGCATTTGTACGGTAAAGAATACAAAAGTCGTCGTGCTTGGCGCCCTCATTCATTGCAGTCTGCCAAACATTGGTGGCGACATAGTTGCCTTCATCAGTATCGGAAATACTCTTGTGAA
>CAJWZE010000018.1 GCA_913049845.1 uncultured Cryomorphaceae bacterium | reverse complement strand
CCACCCTTACCACCACCTAATGGAAGCGTTGTGAGTGCATTTTTAAAAATTTGCTCGAAGCCCAAGAACTTAAGTACACTCAAATTCACCGTTGGGTGGAACCGCAATCCTCCTTTGTACGGACCAATGGCACTGTTGAACTCAACGCGGTAACCCTTGTTGACATGAACATTGCCCGCATCGTCAGTCCATGGAACGCGGAACATAATGGTTCGTTCTGGCTCAACGATACGTTCCAAAAGGCTTTTGCCCTTGTACTTTGGATTATTTTCGATGAATGGAATAACTGATTCGGCGACTTCGACCACTGCCTGCATGAATTCAGGCTCGTTTGGGTTTGCGGCATCGACCTTTGCAACGAAAGCGTCGATTTGCGATTGGTAAAAGCTTGACATAAATGTCTGATTGTATAGATAGATTTCTTTAACAAATGTAGAACAAATCTCTTCGCTCAAACATGATAGACCTGCAGTTTTCCTTACATAAGTGTGCGGACTGATTTTAGCAATCACACCAATATTCAACAAAACTTGTAACGACTTGTATAATTGGGCCTTAGGTATGTTTGTTTTTGATTTCAAATAGGAGGAATACACCTTTCTTCCTTGCGGAAAATGTTAAGTGAGTACTCCCTCGAACTTTTTTGAAAGGTCAATTTAAGCTTCTTTTTATGCACGAATGAGATAAACGCTCGAAACGAGGTTCTCAGTATCCATTACCAATCACAAGACCCGAAATGATATTAATGGAAAAGCGGCTTAAATCTTCAACAGAGCACTTTCATTGATGGTCGCGGTATCTAGTGATCTTTCGTGTCCCAATTATGACCAAAAGAACTTATTGGTTGCTTGATGTTCCTCTGCCGAAGAGAACCCATCCAAGGGGCTGGAATTTCTTGTAAAAAAGAGGGTGAAGTTATTAACATACAGGGCAGTAAAAATCGCACGCCCTCTCTTTCGTAAATGAGAGGTTCCCGATGCGCAATCTCGCAAGCTACAGTCCATTGTTTTTCCAAGTCTGTAGTTCCTTTCAAGGTCTTGAATATATTGATTTTAAGAGAGGTGCCCTGGGCGCTAGTTTTTTAGATCAAGAAATGCTTTTGAATGTTTGTAAGCCATTTAACAAATGGAGGTTTAAGTGGTGATTCGTGTGGAGTTATTAACAGTTGTCCAGTGAAATTTCACGCGAAGGACTCAAGTGATATAATATACTTACTAACAGATTCCGCATTTTTGTAAGAGATGAAAATAGAAACCATCATAATTAACCGCTTACGCAGCACTGGCAAAGTACATTTGTCCGGCTGGGGCACCTTTTATTTGAAGGAGCAAAGTGTTCGATGGAATCACATCACCAACACTGCCTTCCCTGCTGGAAAATACCTTCAATTTAGTCCTAATCCGTCGGCAGAAAGAGACACCCTTCTTCCTGAAGTTATGAAATCGCTTGGCGCTTCCATGGAAGTTGCGGAGCAATGGGTCGTTCGCAAGCTTAAGGGGTGGCAAAACGAGTTGGATGAAGGTCTTGTTCTCAGGCTGTCTGGATTGGGGTCCTTTCCTTCTCAAAACAGGTTCCAACCGGAGCCTGGAACTTTTGATGCACAGAGCTTTGGTTTTGTTCCCGTGATGATTCACAAACTAGAAGAACCAAGCGCACTTCAATCTAAAGTCGTGGCTTCGCTTAAGATTGCCTCTGAAAGCAAACAGAGCACATTAAAAGCATGGCAACGCACTGGTGCCGCAGCGGCAGTAGCTACACTCTTCGGTTTAGGTGTTATGCAAAGCTCTGTTGCAACCCAGGTGGCCGGCTGGTTTACTTCTGACGATGTCCTGGAGATTGAAGCGCTTCCAACGAACGAGCCTGCTACAGAACTACCCGTTGCTACACCAGCACAACCCACTGTGGAGCCGGTCGTGGAGACTACTGTAAATGTTTCTTCAAACGTTGTATCTGAAGTGCATAGTAACGGATACAGTGTCATTGTTGGTTCGTTCCGTGAAAAGAGCAACGCCGATAATTACGCAGCAGAATTGGCCGCGAAAGGGTTTGAAGTAAATTTAGTCCCAGGGTCGCTGAGAAAAGTTGGTATTGGGCATTACGAAAACAGAACCGAGGCTATTCAAGTATTATCAAAGCTTAAGACCTCTGTAAATTCTGGCGCTTGGATCTACGCTTACTAAGCCTGCATTGGACTACCTTTGTCCACAACTAGCAACATCTTATGAATACGATCAAGTACCCTGTAGACAGTCTTACGGTTATGACACAGATTGTTATGCCGAACGACACCAATCAGATGAACAACCTCTTTGGGGGTCAGTTGTTGAGCTGGATGGACCGCTGTTGTGCTATTTCAGCACACCGTCACTGTAAGCGTCAAGTAGTAACTTCAACCATTAATAATGTCGCCTTTAAAAATCCCATTCCGCACGGATCTATAGTGACTATTGAAGCGAAAGTAAGCCGCGCCTTTACCTCGTCTATGGAGGTAATTGCAGATGTGTTTTTGGAAGAGCAGCGTCCTAACGGAGCACGAATTAAGGCAAATGAAGGAATCTTCACCTTTGTCGCAGTTGATCAACTTGGAAAACCTATTAACATACCTAAGATTGAACCCGAAACGGAACTCGAGCAAGAGCGTTATGCAGCTGCATTGAGACGTCGACAACTCGCATTGATAATTGCAGGTAAAATGGAGCCAGAACAAGCCACTGAACTTAAAGCTTTGTTCTACCCTGAAGAATCTCAACAATAGCAGATTTCACTTCTTCCGTGTCCAATTTACGCATCGGATTCGATGCGTAAGCGGGCACCTTCCCATGCTTGCTTAAAGGTGAATTTCCTTTTGTGATTACAGTCCTTTGGTTGTTTTGCGGTGGCCAAGGCCCAAAGCCCAGCATAGGATGCGTGGCGCCCCAGAGGCTAATTAGTGGAACGTGCATAAGTGCAGTAGCGTGCATAAAACCTGTATCGCCACTAATAACCAGTCGGGCTTCCGAGATAATAGCGATACCCTCCTCTACCGAATTACCAGTAGCGTCTGAACATTCCGGCAAGTGTTCAATGATTTCTTGGGCCCTTTTTTTATCATTAGGACCACCTAAAAGGACTACATTCTCTTGAGGCAGCGCACTTAGGATATCCAACCACTGCTCAGCCGATAAGCGCTTGCCTCGGTAACTACCACCTATTACAACGACAATTTTTCCTTGGACAGGGGAAGGGACGGATGTTTTAAACGCCACTTTGTCTTTCGAAAGCATCACACCAGCCGCATCAGCATATCTTTCTACGACTGGCTTCAAAGCAAAGGCCTTACTCTTAGTAAATAATAAGAGTGCCCGACGTAGATAAGGCTTTTTATATGTGCTCGTGGGCAGTTTAATCTTGCGCGCATATCTATTGGATTGTGGCGAACCCTGCAAGTCTATGACACGCTGATACTCGGAAGCAGCCCTCTTAAGAAGTGCTTTAGAGTCTTTCTCCCAACTAAGTAATTCGTCTACCCCATCGAGTAGCGCTGCGGTATTTCTGAATCGGTCTTTAACTAAAAGTGTAATGTGTGCTCCCTCCTTTTTTAACTCGCGAATAACGGGAGCTGTTAGGAGCAAATCACCAATTGCAGAGAATCTGATAAGAAGAACTTTATGCATCATATCGGTAAGGTAACGCCGAAAATGAGCAATATGCTATACGCCAAAAAGAGTATTGTAAAGATTTCGTTGTACCACCTTGACTTCATATAATAAAGCGCATTGGCGCCTTGATAACTTAGGCCTACTAAAACTGTAGCAAATGCTAAAGGGCCTATGCCCATCCAAGCACCTAAACTACCTAACAAAACCATATAAAAAGCTACCACTGTGCGCATTTTATTAGTCTGATTCGCCCGACGATAGGAATTGAAAATCTGATTGGCCGTTAAAACAAACAACAGTCCTAGAGGTATCCACACGTTCAAATTACAACTGTACGTTAGGTTAAAATTAGTGTTAAATGCCACCCAATCTATGTTTTCGAATGAAAACACAAGTACTAATGGAAAACCGAATCCAAACAGCCAGCTAACGATGTGAACCGGACGAATGTTAGCAGTGCGTAGTACTAACAACAACGAAATGAAGCTGAACAGAAACCCATTACCACCGGTAAAAATCGGAACCAATGCAGCCAAAGTGGCATTATTGAGTAGCCAGAAAGTGTTCTTACGCGACCTAAAGAATTCAGCAAATTGCCATTGTAACTCGATTAGAAAAGCCCATACGAGTAACTCATAAACGGCGAAATCCACCGACCAAAGCAATACAAATACAGAAAAAATGAGGTAACGAAAATTTGTGCTTTTAAACGACCATCGTTCCCTGAAAATTAGTCCGGATAAACTCCCTAAAACAGTTAAAAGTAATGTAGTTAAAGCAACTTCAACTAAACCCTCGCCTGCTCCTAAACCAACGAGAATACCTGTGCACAAAGCAAGTATAAGGAGCTTTATCCAAGAATAAGTATCAATCTTTCGAAATTGGCGAAGGAGCATTGCTTTTTGTGTGTTATTTTAGCGCTGTAAAAGCTCTTGCTATGTTAAGAAATTTCTTTGAAGGCTTAGGAGATTTGTTCCAGGCAACTTTCAAAATACTTCCAATCGCAGGTGATACAGTGAACCGAATATTCATGACTGTGATTGCAGGTGGTCTAATCTATTGGGTACTTCAGATGAGAAAGCACAAAGCCAACGGCGAAACTTAATCTCAGAACAATATTTACAAACAAAAATGCCCTGGCTTACGCCGAGGCATTTTTTTTGATGTCCCCCAGCGCGCGATTCGCGCGCAGGAGAGCATATGATTTATAAATCGAAACCTATGTCTCTGCGGTAATTCATGCCGTCAAAATTCACCTCCTTAAGCGCGGCATAACTCTTTGCCAAGGCCTCTTCCTTATCGACCCCGAAACTAGTAAAGGCCATCACACGACCACCTGAAGTAATAATCTGCTCACCAGGCTTTGTCCCTGCATGATATACCGTTGTTCCTTCGAACCTACGAAGACCCTCAATTACTTTTCCTTTTTCATACCATCCTGGGTAACCGCCGCTAACTGCCATTACGGTAGCTGCTGTTTGTGGATTGACCAGAACCTCCATTTGGTCTAAAGTACCATTGTGCATAGCAATAAATAGATCAACGATATCAGATTCTAAACGTGGAATGACAACCTCTGTTTCTGGATCGCCCATTCGGACATTATATTCAATCACCTTTGGTCCTTTAGTTGTATTGATCAAGCCGAAGAAGATAAAACCTTGATACGGCAAATTGTCTTTCACCAAACCTTGAATGGTTGGTTCTATGATTTCACGAACGGTGCGCTCACGCAATGCTTCGTCGAAGAACGGAACTGGACTTACAGCACCCATACCGCCGGTATTTAATCCTGTGTCGCCTTCGCCAATTCTCTTATAATCTTTCGCTTCTGGCAACAAGGCGTAACCTCCTTTGCCGTCGGTCAACGCGAAGATGCTGAATTCTATTCCTGCGAGGAACTCCTCAATTACAACGCGAGAAGAAGCATCGCCAAATTTGGCGTCAACCAACATGTTTTTGAGTTCTTCCTTCGCCTCATCTAGATCTTCAATAATTAAAACCCCCTTACCTGCTGCTAATCCGTCTGCCTTCAATACATATGGCGCATCCAAGGTATCCAAAAAGGCCTCGCCATCCTCTAACTTTTCTTTCGTAAAGGTTTGATAAGCCGCTGTTGGGATTTTGTGACGCATCATAAACTCTTTGGCGAAATCTTTTGAACCTTCCAACTCTGCTGCCGCCTTACGTGGACCTACAACAACAAGATTAGCTAATGCTAGATCTGCCTTAAGACCGTCGTGAATACCTGCAACTAAAGGGGCCTCTGGTCCCACCACAACAATATCAATGGAATTGGCTTTTACAAAAGCACCCACTTCAGAAGCATCCTCAATGTTCAGGCTAACGTTCTGAGCTAATCCACCAGTACCTCCATTACCGGAAGCGATGAATAATTTATCGCATTTCGCGCTTTGAGAAATCTTATGTGATAACGCATGTTCCCGGGCGCCTGAGCCCAATACCAATACATTCATGATAAAGTAATTAAGCTTCAAAAATAACCCGAAATAGTGGGTTAATAAAGGTCTAATATAATTAACACTCACGTGCGTACAGCCAAGCTGCAAACTCGCGCAATGGCACCAATCTTTCAGCATCTACACTCACTTTATCTAGTGCTTGAAGGCTAAGAGCGTAGTAGTGATTTATCTGCTCCTTGGCGTAAGTATCCACAGCAAGGATTTTATACAACTCTTGGAAGCTATGAATCTTGTCTTCATTCAGGTCCATACTACTATACAAAGAAAAGTCTATGCCTTGTATAGCGGCACGACGCTGCGCTTCAATCCACAACAATGTTTTTTTATTACTGAGAATATCACCCCCTATTTGCTTTCCGAACTTCACAGGATCGCCATAAACGTCCAAATAGTCGTCCTTAATCTGAAAGGATGTGCCGAGCAACAACGCAAACTGATACAGCGCATTTGCATCTTCCTTAGAGCCACCGCCTACGAGGGCACCGACTTTTATGGCACAACCGAGCAAGACTGAGGTCTTAAACTGAATCATTTTGAGGTAGGCTGCCGCTTCTACCTTATCCATTGTTTCAAAATCCATATCCATTTGCTGACCCTCGCAAACTTCAAGCGCCGTCTGAGAAAAAGTGTCTAATACTTCTGGCAGAATAGTGGGGTCGCACTGGGCAATGTATTGGTAGGCTTTGACAAGCATTCCATCGCCGCTTAAAATACCTACGTTCTCGTCCCAATTAATATGTACCGTGGTCTTACCTCGACGTAACGGTGCACCATCCATAATATCATCGTGGATTAACGAAAAATTATGGAATAGCTCAATGGCCATTGCCTGTGGTATGGCCTTGGCTGGATCGCCATAAATCTGAGCTCCCATCAAAGACAGAATAGGTCGTAAACGCTTACCTCCCAACTGCATTATATAATGCATCGGTTCGTAGAGCTTGGTAGGAGCTTCTCCTAAGTTCAACGTATCAACCTCTTTTTGAAAAAGTGATTGTAAGGCGGCGAGGCTCTTCATCTTATTTGAGTAATTTCAATAGGTACCTACCATATCCGCTTTTAACGAGTGGCTCTGCAATTTGTTTAAGCTCTTTCGCATCAATAAAGCCTTGTCCGAAAGCAATCTCTTCAATACAACCAACCTTTAAGCCTTGGCGCTCTTCGATCACCTCAACGAATTGACCGGCTTGCTGCAGGCTGGCAAAAGTACCGGTGTCCAACCAAGCCGTTCCGCGATCCAAGACACCCACCTCGAGCTCACCCCATTCTAAATATTGCTTGTTAACGTCCGTAATCTCTAGCTCACCACGCGGCGAAGGCTTGAGGTTTTTCGCGATCTCTATCACTCTATTGTCATAGAAGTACAATCCAGGAACTGCGTAATGACTTTTTGGATCTGAAGGCTTTTCTTCAATCGAAAGCGCCTTCATACTGCCGTCAAACTCAATCACACCGTAACGCCCCGGATCGCTTACACGGTAGGCAAACACCACACCGCCCTTTGGATTCTTACTCGCTTGAAGTACATTTTCCATAGACGAACCGTAGAAGATGTTGTCTCCTAAGATTAGGGCAACGCTATCATCCCCAATGAACTCCTCGCCTAGAATAAATGCTTGTGCCAGACCTTCGGGGTTCTCCTGAACTGTATAGTTGAACTCACATCCCAATCTAGAACCGTCGCCCAACAGTTTTTGAAACAATGGTGCATCGTGTGGAGTGGTAATGATTAAAATCTCACGGATACCCGCCTGCATCAATGTGCTAAGAGGATAATAGATCATGGGCTTGTCGTACACCGGCATCAACTGCTTGCTTACCGCAAGCGTCAGTGGGTGTAATCTCGTACCGGAGCCTCCAGCGAGGATAATTCCTTTCATGGTTATTCTTTTTCTGTGTCTGTTTCTTCGTCTACTTCTGAATCGTAAATATCGAGGATATTATCGCTAAGGTCATTTTTTCCCAGCCATTTGTCCATCGTAAGTAGGAATGACGGCAAGAGAATGAGGTTGCTCATCATCGCGACAAGCAGCGTAATAGAGGTTAAAAGTCCAACCGCTTGTGTGCCACCAAATCCTGAGGTCATAAATACCGAGAACCCACAAAACAGCACGATAGACGTATAGAACATACTCAAACCAGTCTCAACAATAGAGCTCTTAACCGCCCATTTAATGTTCCAGTTGTTGGCTTTTAATTCCTGTTTGTATTTGGCCAAGAAGTGCAAGCTATCATCAACTGAAATACCAAAGGCAATGCTAAACACTAAGATAGTAGACGGCTTAAGCGGAATACCAAAGTGACCCATAATTCCAGCGGTAAACAGCATAGGAATGAGGTTGGGAATCAAACTCACCAGAACCATTCGCCAACTCATAAACAGCAACGCCATAATAATAGAAATGGCTACCACTGCGAGACTTAAAGAAAGTATAAGATTATTAATGAGGTAGGTCGTCGAACGAATGAATTTGATGGACGCACCAGTGACCACTACATCATAACGCGAACCTGGAAAAATACGTTCCACCATATCATTGATCTTGGCGGTTAGCGCACGCATCTCCGGTGTTCCAAGGTCCGCCATCTGTGCGGTAATTCTAGCCTTTTGCCCGTTTAGAGTTACCATCGAACTTGCCAATCCCGTTTCATCCTTGGCATCACGCGGCATGTAGGTGAGTAGCCACTGCTGCTCGCTTCTCGTGGGCAACTCGTAGAGGTCTGGATTCCCGAACATTACCCCTTGTTTTGCGAATTTGACAGCGTCCACCAAGGACACAGCTCTACTTAGTTCCGGCAGGGTAGCCAACGAATCTTGAAGTTGTTCGATCCGTCTAAGCGTACTGAGTTTTTCAACGCCGCCTTCGCGCTTGGTATCGATAATGATATCCACGGGGATAACGCCTCCGAATTTAGTTTCGAAATACTTGACGTCCTTATACATTTCCTTGCCCTTATTGAAGTCAGCTGTAATGTTCCCTGCCGTTTCAATCTTGGTCATCCCGAAAATACTCAATCCAACAATGGCAATGGTAATGCTGTAAACGATGTTGCGTCTATGTTCAACGGTATCGTCCAGAAAATCTAAGAAACCTACCAACCAGCTTATGTCAAAGTGGCTGAGGTGTCGCTCTTTTGGCGCACTTACATAGGAATAGATGATAGGAATTAGCAAAAGTGAAATCAGGAATACTACTATGATACTCAAGGAGCTCACCAAACCAAATTCAACGAGGTCCTGACTGTCGGTTAAGATAAAAGCGGCGAAACCAAGAGCAGTAGTCGTGTTGGTAATCAATGCGATGTAACCAACCTTTTTGATTACGCGCTGAATAGCCAGAATCTTATTACCGTGCTTCTTGTACTCTTGATGGTACTTGTTAATCAGATAAATACAATTCGGCACACCGATGACGATAATCAATGGTGGGATAAGAGAACTAAGCATAGTGATGCCGTACCCTAACATCCCCATAATACCTAGGGAATACACAACACCTAGAAGCACAACCAGCGAAGAAATTGCTGTTGCACGTAAGCTCTTTAAAAACAAAAAGAAGATGACGACCGTCACTAAAAGTGTCAACGCAATGGTTCTGTAAATCTCGCGCTCCAAATTCTTCGCATTCGCAATACGCAACCACGGAAGCCCACTCATGTGTAAGTTTCTACCTGTGGACTCTTCCCACGCGAGCAAATGCTTCTTCGCGCTTTCTACGATAGGTACGACTTCTTTGTTGTAGAGGCGTGCCTCGTCCAAGCGGAGAATCATCATATAGGTATCGCCCTGGTACAAGCCCCCTTTGTAGAACGGCCAAGATTTGACCTTAGCTTCAAGAGCCAATTCTTCTTCCCCGTTTTCTGGCAACTTGTCGAACAGTACGAAAGGCGTGAGCTTTTCTGTGGCACTATCTACCTCTAAACCGTAGGCCTCGGTCAAGCTTTGTACATCGGTTATACCGTCTACAATTTGAAGACTGTCCACCAATGCCAACCACTCCACAAGATGCTCCCTTGTGAAGAAGTCGGGATCTTCCATTGCAATGACCACGGTATTAGATGCCTGCCCAAATTCCTGAACGAGCATATTGTATTCGATGCTCACAGAATCCGTCTCCGGCATGAGCTTGGCGAACTCGTAACTCGTTTCTACCGTACTGCCCATATACCCCATAAATAAAGCAGATAGACCAACCAAAACAAGCCAAGCCAGCCTGTTTCTTAGGATAATTTTAGTGACGGTATTCCAGAACATAAAAAGGCTAGTCTTCGATTACCCAACCCTTTGCTAAAAGTGGCTCGGCTTTTTTGTATTTCACGTTTTTCACCTCACCGGTTGCCGAATTACGGATGCTCACAGCATCGTTACGACCGTAGGATTTTCCAGTTTTTACTACCGGTACTGCTTTTCTCGGAGGCCCCGCTGGAGCTGGTTGACCTGGAGCTTGGCGCTGCTGTGGTGCACCGCCTTGTGTTCTTCCCTCCTGTAATCTTTGCTTTGGCGCATTAGCCGGCGCACGTCTGACCTGAGAAGGATTATTTTCCGGAAGATTTCCACGGAACAAGAAGCTCACAATCTCTTGGTTGATCCTACTAACCAATCCTTTGAACAATTCAAACGATTCAAACTTGTAAATCAACAACGGATCTTTTTGTTCGTATACCGCTCCTTGAACACTGGTTCTTAGGTCATCCATAGAACGCAGATGGTTTTTCCATTCGTCGTCGATAATGGCGATAGAAATCCCTTTCTCGATGTCTGAAACCAAAGTTTGACCTTGGCTCTCGATCACATCGTGAAGCACACTTGTTACCTGCATGGCTTTACGACCGTCAGTAATAGGCACTAAGATTTTATCAAAACTATTTTTCGGATCGTCGTACACCTGTTGGAAAACTGGCATCGCGGCTGCAGCGATATGACCGCCTTTCTCGTTGTAGAATTTCGTCGCTTGGTCAAACAGATTGTTACATATTGTTTCGAAATCTCCAGCTGTCAATTCGTCGGCAATCATATCCGGCTCGAACGCGAAGGTGCGCAAGAAATCCAGTTTAAAGTTTTCGAAGTCCTTTGATGGCTGGTACATCTCCACAAGATCTGCGAGGGTATCGTAAATCATGTTTGCGATGTCTACCTTGATGCGCTGTCCTTTTATAGCATTACCACGACGCTTGTAAATCACCGTACGTTGACTGTTCATTACATCGTCGTATTCGAGCAATCTCTTACGCGTTCCGAAGTTGTTTTCTTCTACTTTCTTCTGTGCGCGCTCAATACTCTTGGTCACCATACTGTGCTGGATTACCTCGCCTTCTTCAAGACCAAGACGGTCCATCAACCCTGCAATACGCTCTGAGTTAAACAAACGCATGAGCTTGTCTTCGAGAGACACAAAGAACTGAGAAGAACCTACATCCCCTTGACGACCCGCACGACCGCGCAACTGACGGTCAACGCGACGGCTGTCGTGACGCTCGGTGCCGATGATCGCCAAACCACCTGCAGCCTTCGCCTCATCACTTAATTTAATATCTGTACCACGACCCGCCATGTTCGTAGCGATGGTCACCATTCCTGGTTTACCTGCTTCGGCAACAACCTCAGCTTCCTTCTGGTGCATCTTCGCGTTTAGAACCTGGTGTGGAATCTTTCTAATCTTAAGCGCACGGCTCAAAAATTCTGAGATCTCAACCGAGGTTGTACCCACAAGAATCGGTCGGCCCGCATCACGAAGCTTCGTGATTTCTTCGATGACCGCATTATACTTCTCGCGGTTGGTCTTGTACACAAAATCTTCGCGGTCGTCACGAGCAATTGGACGGTTGGTTGGAATAACCACCACTTCTAATTCATAAATCTCCCAGAATTCGCCGGCTTCGGTCTCAGCAGTACCGGTCATACCAGCTAGTTTATGGTACATGCGGAAGTAATTCTGTAAAGTGATTGTCGCATAGGTCTGAGTAGCAGCCTCGATTTTCACATTCTCTTTCGCCTCGATGGCTTGGTGCAAACCGTCAGAGTAACGACGGCCTTCCATGATACGACCCGTCTGTTCGTCGACAATCTTCACCTTGTTGTCCATGATCACGTACTCCGTATCTTTCTCGAACAATGCATAGGCCTTAAGCAACTGATTCACTGTATGGATACGTTCGCTCTTCACACCGTAATCGCGCATTATTTCGTTCTTCTTCGCTGCTCTTTCCTCGACAGAACCTTCGAGGTCCTCCAACACACTAAGCTCAGCGGTAATGTCCGGCATCACAAAGAAGTCCTTTGCTGTGCTCTTTGAAATCAGATCGATCCCCTTACCGGTAAGATCTACTTGATTGCTTTTTTCTTCAATAGTGAAAAATAAATCTTCATCGATGAGCTTCATGCGCTTGCCTTGTTCTTGGAGGTAAGCGCCTTCGGTCTTCTGAAGCAACGTCTTCATCCCGTCTTGCGAGAGGAACTTGATAAGCGGCTTGGATTTTGGCAACCCACGGTAAGCGCGAAGAAGCTTCACGCCACCTTCGTCGGTATTTCCTTTTGCGATGAGACTCTTCGCGTCTGTCAATTCCTTTTGCACAAAGTTCTTTTGTGCAGTCATTAGCGACTCCACAAATCCTTTGAGCTCATCGAACTGATGCTGGTCGCCCTTTGGCGTAGGACCAGAAATGATCAATGGCGTGCGTGCATCGTCAATCAAAACGCTATCCACCTCATCCACAATGGCAAAGTGGTGTCCGCGTGTTTGAACGCGGTCTTCGTCGCGGCGCGCCATATTATCGCGCAAATAATCAAAACCAAACTCATTGTTGGTTCCGTAGGTGATGTCACTGTAGTAGGCAGCGCGACGCTCTTCCGAATTTGGTTGGTGCTTGTCGATACAATCAATAGTTAGACCGTGGAAGTTGAAGATTGGTGCCATCCACTCACTATCACGCTTTGCGAGGTAGTCGTTGACCGTTACAACGTGAACCCCACGTCCGGCCAATGCATTCAAATAAACCGGCAAGGTTGCAACAAGGGTCTTGCCCTCACCCGTCTGCATCTCGGCAATTTTTCCTTCGTGAAGCACTGTACCTCCGATCAACTGTACGTCATAATGCACCATATTCCAGGTGATGTCTCCACCCGCGGCCTTCCAATAGTTAGCATAAACGACCTCATCGCCTTCTATGCTTATGTGGTGGTATTCTTGGGCCAATTCACGGTCCAATTCCGTCGCCGTAGCTCTCACTTCGCCTGAAGTAAATCTGCGTGCAGTTTCTCGAACCACAGCAAAAGCTTCAGGGTGTACTTCGAGCAGTACACGCTCAATCTCTCGCAAAACATCCTTATCAATAGCCTCAATTTGCTCGTAAAATGGCTCGCGGGCATCGTAATTTCCTGTTGCGGCAATTTGCTCATACAAGGCAGCCTTTTCTGCTTCTAATGCTGCTGCTGCTGTTTTAATTGCCGTTTTGAAACCGGCTGTTTTTTCGCGAAGACCGTCGTTAGATAGAGCCGCAACTGCATCGGTGTGCGAGTTAATAGCATCGACAAACGGTTGAAGTAATTTGAGGTCACGATCACTTTTTGATCCGACCAATTTTGATATGAATTTCAGCATGAGGCTGGGTGTATCTTATAAATAATCCACAAAAATAATAGGTGTGCGGGGTTGCACAAGGTCTTTAATAGCTAAAAAAACGCCAAATAAGATGACTTTAGCAAAAATTGGACACAGTGACAGCGCAGCAGCGGAAGTTAAGCCAAAAATGGTAGTAGATAGGAAAGTTCTAAAAAGAAAAAAGGGGAATTTGGAAGTACTCTACGGCATTTGAAATCGGCTCAAAATACCCTGAAAATGCTGCCAAATAGCCCCTAGAACCTATCACAGAAGCATGAAAAGAAAGAACCACCAATCTTTACATACAGACGCAAAGATAAAAAGTTTATGAGTAAGTGTCCAAATAACACTAAGTTTATTTTCTAACCTTCAGCAATTTATGCGGTCCTTCCGCCCCGCATTCTTTATTTTTGCACCCTTAAACAAATCTATTATGTCCGATTCTAACAAAATCTCCACCTTGAACGCACCAAAACCCGTCGGCTTGTATCCGCATGCTCGAAAAGTGGGTGAATTACTATTTCTGTCAGGTGTAGGCCCTCGCACAGCGGGTAGCGATGCCGACGACAGTGGGGTTCCGGGACTGGAATTAGACCATAATGGAAACTTTAAAGCTTTTGACTTTGAAGCTCAGGTACACAGTGTTTTTGCCAATGTAAAAGCAATCTTAGAAGCCAGCGGGTCTTCTTGGGATAAGCTCGTGGACGTGACTGTATTCTTGGTAGATATGAAGCGTGATTTTCACACCTTCAACCGCATTTATGCCGAGTACTTCAAAGACAACCAACCTTGTAGAACTACAGTTGAGATCAACAGTCTGCCGACATCGATTGCAATCGAACTTAAATGTGTAGCCAAAGTATAAAAAGGATGAGTACATTTCCTGAATATTCACACCTAGATTTAGCCGCAATCCACAAGGCTGTGTTGGCGCTGTGGAAAGCGGAAAACGTCTTTGAGCAAACTCTCGAAAAACGAAAAGACGCGGAGCCTTGGATCTTCTTTGAAGGACCGCCAAGCGCCAATGGTTTGCCGGGTATTCACCACGTGATGGGACGTTCCTTGAAAGACGTCTTTTGTCGTTATAAAACACAGAAAGGTTACCTCGTTGACCGTAAGGCTGGATGGGATACACATGGTCTTCCTGTGGAGCTCGGTGTGGAGAAAGAATTGGGCATAACCAAGGAGGATATTGGAAGTAAAATTTCCATTGAAGATTATAACAATGCTTGTCGTAAGGCGGTAATGCGCTATACAAGCATCTGGAAAGATTTGACCGACCAGATGGGCTACTGGGTAGACCTTGACGATCCATATGTGACCTACGATTCAAAATATATGGAAAGCGTTTGGTGGTTGCTTTCTGAACTCCACAAAAAAGGCCTCATCTACAAAGGGTATACCATTCAACCGTATTCGCCAAAAGCAGGAACAGGCTTGAGTTCCCACGAGTTGAACCAACCGGGCTGTTACCGCGATGTGAAAGACAATACCGTTGTTGCTCAGTTCAAGATGATCCCTTCTGAGCAGAGCACTGCACTTCTTGGCACTGAAGACGCCCACTTCTTGGCATGGACAACCACGCCTTGGACACTTCCTTCAAACACAGCATTGACCGTTGGGCCGAAGATTGAATACGCGCTTGTAAAGACCTTCAATCAATACACCTTCGAGCCGGTAAACATCATTGCCGCTTCAGGCCTTTTGAGCAAGCTGTTCGGTAAAAAGTTCGTAGAAGGCGACACTTCAATCTACGAGAAAGGAGCAAAGAATATTCATTACGAAATCTTGAAAACTGTTACCGGTGCAGATCTAGTAGGCATCAAATACGAGCAACTTTTAGACTACGCACAACCACACGAACGGCCCGAAGATGCCTTCCGCGTTATTCCCGGTGACTTCGTAACGACAGAAGACGGTACGGGTATTGTGCACACCGCTCCTACCTTCGGTGCTGATGATGCCAAAGTAGCCGCAGATGCTGGCGTACCTCCACTTCTACTAATGGACGAGAGCCAAAATTTAGTGCCGCTAGTAGATTTGAGAGGGAAATTCAGACCGGAATTGGCCGATCCAATCTTTGGTTTAGGTGAAGAATATATAAAGGCTGAATACCTCACTGACGAAGAGAAAGAAGCTTCGTTCCAAGAACAGAAAGAAAAATTAAAACCAATCATTCCAGAGCTTAGAGCCTATTTGAGCGTGGATGAACGTATTGCGCTGAAGCTAAAGCTTGAGAACAAGGCGTTCAAGATTGAGAAATACGAGCACAGCTACCCGCACTGTTGGCGTACAGACAAACCTGTTTTATACTACCCGCTGGACAGCTGGTTCATTAAATCTACTGCCGGCAAAGAGCAAATGATTGCCCTTAACAAAACAATTAATTGGAAACCGGCATCTACAGGGACTGGGCGATTTGGGAATTGGCTTGAAAATCTGAACGACTGGAACTTAAGCCGTTCAAGATTCTGGGGCATTCCACTTCCTATTTGGAGCACAGAAGAAGGCGACGAAAACCTATGTATCGGTAGTGTTGAGCAGTTGCAACAAGAAATTGAAAAATCTATTGCATCGGGCAACATGGACCACAATCCTTTAGAAGGTTTCGTGGCTGGCGATATGAGCCGCGAGAACTACGATAAGATTGATCTGCACCGCCACATTATGGATACAGTGGTGCTGACTAGTGCATCCGGAAGAGCGATGCGTAGAGAAAGTGATCTGATCGATGTTTGGTTCGATAGTGGTTCTATGCCTTATGCACAATGGCATTACCCCTTCGAAAACAAAGATAAGGTCGATGACGGTGGTGCCTACCCCGCAAACTTCATTGCGGAAGGTGTCGACCAAACGAGAGGTTGGTTCTTTACCATGCACGCCATTTCATCAATGGTGTTTGATAAAGTGGCTTATAAGAATGTAATCTCTAACGGTTTGGTATTGGACAAAAACGGAATGAAGATGTCGAAGCGTTTGGGCAATGCCGTAGATCCGTTTACCACTATGGATAAATACGGCGCGGATGTCTTGCGCTGGTATATGTTAATTAATGCTTCGCCTTGGGACAACTTGCGTTTTGATATGGATGGACTAGACGAAGTTCGCCGCAAATTCTTTGGTACCCTACACAATACCTATGCCTTCTTCGCACTGTATGCGAATGTAGATGGCTTCAAATTTGAGGAAGCGCCAATTCCGGTTGCCGATCGCCCAGAAATGGATCAGTGGATTCTTTCTGAACTCAATACCTTGATTGCTCAGGTAGTCGATGGAATGGACGCTTTCGAGCCTACTCGCGCCTTCCGCCCAATCCAAGAATTTACGACGGAAAAACTCTCCAACTGGTACGTGCGTCTCGGCCGTCGTCGCTTCTGGAAGGGCGACTATGGCCCAGATAAGATCAGTGCTTACCAAACCCTTTGGAAATGCCTTGAGACCCTGAGCAGACTAATGGCGCCACTTATACCGTTCTATGCGGATAAACTCTATCAAGACCTTTATAGCGGTGTTACCCTAAAAAGAGAAAACAGCGTGCATTTGACCGAATTCCCGGTGTTAAATAGCAGTCTTGTGAATACCGCTCTCGAGCACAAAATCAACACAGCACGCAAGCTAACATCCCTCGTACTTAGCATCCGCAAGAGGGAGAATTTGAAAGTTCGTCAGCCTTTGGCGCGTGTTCTTGTTCCGGCATTGAACCACCAAGATGCGGATATATTAGAAAGCATTCAAAACATTCTATTGGCCGAGGTCAACGTAAAAGCACTGGAAATAATAGCTCCAGATGCAGGCGTATTTGTAAAAAAGGTAAAACCTAATTTCAAGGTCCTTGGTCCAAAAGTTGGGCGTCACATGAAAGCAGTCAAAGCCTTCATTGAAGGAATGGAAAGTGCCGCTATTGATGCCTTTGAGACTACAGGTGAGTTAAGCGTGGAAGACCAAGGACAAACCGTAACCATCAGCATCGAAGATTGTGAAGTGGTTACTGAGGATATTCCAGGAATGTTGGTAGCAACAGGCGATGGCTTGACTGTGGCTCTTGATGCTGAACTTACCGAGGAATTAAAAAACGAAGGATTGGCTAGAGAATTGGTCAATCGTTTGCAGAACCTTCGTAAATCCACTGGTTTGGATGTTGTAGACCGCATTACCGTGACAATTCAAGCCGAAGATACATTTGCCAACAGCTTAGATATGTTTGTGGAATATGTAAAAGATGAGGTTCTTGCCGACTCGATCGATTGGGGGCCTACCAGTGAAAACAGTACAGAAGTAGAAGGGTATGAGATTTGTATTTCTATTTCCAAGAATTAATTAAATTCGTGCCTTTCCGACCTAGCACAAAAAATTTGAGACATGTCAGATCAAGAAAAAACCAGATACAATGATGCTGAGCTTCAAGAATTCAGAGCAATCATTGAGAAAAAAATCGCAAAAGCAGAAGAAGATCTCGCGTTGTTGCGCGAGCAGTTCGCAAACAATATGAACAACGGTACCGATGATACATCGCCGCAGTTCAAATCTTTTGAAGAAGGTTCGATCACAATGAGCAAAGAGCGCAATTCACAACTTGCATCGCGCCAAGAAAAATTCATTCGTGACCTTAAAAATGCGATCATCCGCATCGAGAATAAAACTTACGGTATTTGCCGAGTTACCGGTAAATTGATTGAAGCCGACCGGCTAAAATTGGTGCCGCACGCTACATTGAGCATGGAAGCGAAACTCAAGCAGCGTTGAGAAAAGCAACCTTCATCGTTTTAACGGTTCTTCTCGTAGACCAACTCGTAAAACTTTGGGTAAAGAGTACGATGTATTTAGGCCAGAGCTATGAAATCACGCCTTGGTTTTATATACACTTCACCGAAAATCCAGGAATGGCATTTGGCCTTGAACTGGGCGGTGTCGCAGGTAAGTTAGCACTAACTATCTTCCGCATTGGCGCCATAGCCGGTATCATTTATTGGCTTCGTTCCACCATCAAGTCTGGCGCCACTAACGTGGCTATTTGGGGGATTAGTCTCATCTTGGCGGGTGCCATAGGCAACGTGTTGGACAGCCTATATTATGGCTTGATATTTTCAGATTCCTTAGGCCGCGTGGCCGAATTTATGCCCGAGGCAGGAGGATACGCGCCCGTGCTTCAAGGAAAGGTTGTAGATATGCTCTACTTTCCACTCTACGCCGGAAACTTGCCAGATTGGATTCCTGTTTGGGGCGGCCAATTCTTCACCTTCTTCCGTCCTATTTTCAACATCGCTGATACCGCTATTTCCGTGGGTGTTGGACTTTTGTTCCTCTTTCAACGCAGCGTCTTTAAATAATGAGGCAGTGGCTGGACTACACGTTCTGCGGCCACTCTTGTCGCTTGTACTTTGACGGTTCGCTCTTCGTCGAAGACCTCAATGCTTTATTCCTCTCCGATATTCATTTGGGTAAAGGGGGGCAATTCCGCAAAGAAGGCGTCCCCACTCCTATTGCTGTGCATCACTTTGGAATGAAACGACTCTCAGCAGCCATAGATCGCCACCCAACCTCTACCGTCATATTCCTCGGCGACCTTTTCGAAGGTACCCAAAACAAGGAAACTTCCGAGCTCCTAGATTTCATCAGAAACCGCAGCGAACGAACCTTCATTCTGGTCAAAGGCAACCACGATTTTGACCTTCCTAAATGGTCAGAGCTACTCGTATATGATCAATACAGCATAGGTAATTTTCTCTGCCTGCATGAACCACCTGGCTCGAATTTCTCCAAGAATTGTTCTTTTAATGAAGCACTCGCACGCCGCGCGCATCCTGAATTAAATGACGACAAAGTGCTTATATGTGGTCACTTACACCCAGGAGCCACCCTAAAAGGCAAGGGCCGATTCCGCGTAAAAATGAAAGCGTTTTTCTTCAACCATTGGATTGGAATCCTACCCGCATTCGGAGCCTTAACCGGTCATTATTCGCTAGCTGAGAATGGCACTTACTTTGGCATCGCTGAAAACTATGTCATTCCGCTCGGGGATTGGTATAAATAGACCTATTTTAACCCTCTTTTAACCATTAAAAAAAGACAGATTCCGTTTTTTTGCACTCACAAAATTTAATATGTATGGAAACTGCGCCAGATATTGTTGCATTGAACGAATCGATAAAAAACGAAAGTGCGTTTATCGATCTATTGCAAAACGAATTAAGTAAAGTAATTGTCGGCCAAAAAGGTATGGTCGAAGGCTTGCTAATCGGCTTACTTGCCGACGGTCATATTTTGCTCGAAGGTGTCCCAGGATTGGCAAAAACACTAGCCATCAACAGCCTAAGCAAAACCATTGGAGCTTCCTTCTCTAGAGTCCAATTCACGCCTGACCTGCTCCCCTCGGATGTTGTCGGTACTCAGATTTACAACATGAAGGAGCACAAGTTTGAAACCAAACAAGGCCCCATCTTTAGCAACTTTATCTTGGCAGACGAAATCAACCGCGCACCGGCCAAGGTTCAGAGTGCACTACTCGAAGCTATGCAAGAACGTCAAGTAACCCTTGGCGAAAGCAGCTATCCGCTACCTAAGCCATTCCTGGTAATGGCCACGCAGAACCCTGTTGAACAAGAAGGTACTTACCCGCTTCCTGAAGCACAAATGGACCGTTTCCTACTCAAGGTCACCCTCACTTACCCTGATCGTGAAGACGAGCGTACCATAATGCGCAATCAACTTCAGGGTGGATTAGCTACCCTTAGCGCCGTAGTAGGCACGGATCAAATCTTGAATGCACGTAAAGCAGTCGACAGTATTTACATGGACGAGAAGATCGAATCCTACATCCTCGATATCGTTTTTGCTACTCGTTTCCCTGAAAAATTCAATATCGCTGGCCTCGAGAACAAAATAAGTTTTGGCGCCTCGCCGCGCGGTTCAATCGCCTTGGCAAAAGTCGCTAAATGTCATGCATTTCTTAGACACCGCGGTTTCGTAATTCCTGAAGATGTTCGCGCCGTAGCTCCTTCCGTGCTGCGCCACCGTATTGGCCTCAGCTATGAAGCGGAGGCAGAGGAACTCACACAGGATGCCATCATCACAGAGATCTTAAATACACTGATGGTCCCATAAATAGACTGAAGGATTGGACGCAATAACACTACTTCAGAAAGTTCGACGCATCGAAATCAAGACGCGCAGGTTGAGCGATCAACTCTTCTCAGGAGAGTACCAAAGTTCGTTCAAAGGGAGAGGTATGAGTTTTGCCGAAGTGCGCCCCTACCAAAGTGGTGACGATGTACGAAGCATTGATTGGAACGTCACCGCACGAAAACGCGCACCATATATCAAAGTCTTCGAAGAAGAGCGCGAGCTAACCCTGTACCTTGTAGTTGACATCAGCCGAAGTACCTCCTTCGGCGCTTCAAACCGCAGTAAAAGAGACTTGCAGACAGAGATTGCGGCTACCCTGGCATTCAGTGCCCTGGGCAACAACGATAAAATTGGCCTCCTTCTCTTCGCCGGTACTGTGGAGAAAGTAATTCCGCCGAAAAAAGGAAAAAAGCACGTTATGCGCATCATTAAGACCTTGCTCGAATGGGAAGCTCAAATCGAAGGGACAGATGTTGACGGCGCCATAGCACACCTATTGAAAATACAGAAGCGCCACAGTAATGTATTCTTGATGAGTGATTTTTTGGGTCCCGAACCTGCTCGTAACTTTAAGATTGCTGCCAAGCGTTTTGACCTCTGTGCTGTGCACAGTTATGAAAATAAAGAAGTGGAATTCCCAAAAGTTGGACTTGTACCCATGCGTGATGCAGAAACCGGTAAGGTGTGTTGGATCAACGCAAATAGTACAGTGTTTTCAGCCAGCCTTAAGGAGCGCTATCAAAAGAAAAAAGAAGCATTAAACTCCCTTGCTAAGCGTTCTGGTGCAGGACTGATTTCGGTAGAAATGAACGAAGATTTTGTTCCGCCACTTTTGCATTATTTAAAGACAAAGTCACGATGATGCGTAGGTATATTTCCTTCTTTACAGCCCTACTCTTTCTACTGAGTGCTACAGGTCAAAACAGCCAAAGTGCCATCGACCCTTCAGTACTTAGTGCCCAGACAGATTCTTCCCATTATTTGGTTGGAGGCATTGTGGAATACACCCTAGAATATCCTTTTGCCGCTACCTCGTTTTCTTTAGACACTGTTCACGGTCTTTTACAGCTAGAGGAACGCATAGATACCGTAGAGAACTACTTGCGCCATTCCATTTCCTTCTTAGTGGTAGATTCTGGAACACTAGCTATGCCAAAGGTAACACTTGATTATACAGGCGATACGTACACTACGGATTCTACAGCCGTTTCAGCGCATCTCATCCCTCTTAAAGAGGGGAAAGAACGTGCAGCGTACCGAGCACTTAAATCCATTGATTTCAACTTTAGTCATTGGATCAGCCACTACAAGTTTCACCTTTTAGGACTGCTTCTTGTACTCGCTGTTGCATATCCATTGTTTAGGCTCTTCTCGCGTAAAATAAATCCAAAGAACGATAAAGAAGACCTTCCGGAAAAAGACTGGTTTGCAGACACTATGACGGCTTTGGCAAAACTCCGGGAAGAACAACCCTGGGAAATTGACGCTAAAGGCTATTACACTAGTATCGCGGATATCCTACGACGCTACCTCAGTGTTCAAACCGGCTTGCCGCTGAGTGAACAGACCACCTCCGAAAACCTTGCTAAACTTCGCGCGCGATCGACTTCTGAAGAGGTACAGCGCTTTGAATTTATTATGACGCGAGCGGACTTTGTAAAATTCGCTAAAGGTCAAACCACTGTTCAAGAACATCTCGATTGCTTGCAACGCGCCGAGCAACTTGTATTGGACTTTAAACCTAAAGAGAAGAACGATGGATTGGAGTAATTGGGAATTCAACGAGCCACTTTGGCTCGCGGGTCTTGCCCTCATTCCATTGGCTGCTTTGGGAATGGGATTGCTTCGTGCAAAGCGTTTTGGTCAATTCACCTTCTCGCTACTCGACGGTCTTCAACATGGCCCTCTAGGCCCTTTGAAAAACTTTACTGCCTTGCTATCTTGGATGGCTCTCGGCGCACTATGTATTTCAATGGCACGACCACAGAGCTCAGAAATCATTCAACAGCCTTCGCAAAATCTAGGGGTCGATATGATGCTCTCGTTAGACATTAGTGCATCTATGCTAGCCAAAGACCTGAAGCCCAACCGCCTAGAAGCCTTAAAAGATGTTGCCACCGATTTTGTCAGCAGACGTAGCGTTGACCGCATTGGGCTAGTCATTTATGCAGGCGAGGCCTACAGCCCTGTCCCGCTAACAACCGACCATACCTTGCTCAATGAACAGATCAGAGCATTGAAATACGATATGCTGGACGGCGGTACTGCCATCGGTATGGGATTAAGTACAGCTGCCAATAGATTGGCTGAAAGCACTGCAAAAAGTAAGGTGATTATCCTACTTACCGATGGAGAAAACAATGCCGGTTTGGTTGATCCTATTCAGGCTGGGGAGCTCTGTGCCAGCCTTAGAATCAAGGTGTATACCATTGGGTTGGGTACCAACGGCGTCGCTTCAATGCCCGTGGCTATTGATCCTCTGACCAAAGAAATCATATACCGCCCGCAGCAAGTAACCATTGACGAAGCGCTATTAGAAAGGATTGCGTCAATTACGGGTGGACAATATTTCCGCGCTACAGATCGCGAAAGCTTAGAAAATATTTACGCCTTGATCGACAGCTTGGAAAAAAGCGAGATCGAAGGGTTCCAGTTTTACCGATATACCGAGCATTACAGCAGATTCGTTTGGCTTGCACTGATTTTAATTGGCCTAGAGTTATTGTTGAATTTTGTACTTCTAAAATCGGCTTTCTAAATGGTTTTTAAATGGCAACATCCTGAACTTCTCTGGCTAGGACCCGTCTTGTTTTTTGCGGTGCTCCTCTCAGCAATCTTGTTCCACCGGTGGCGTAAAAGTGCCTGGAACATGCTTGGTTTAGATCTACAACGAGAAACAAAGCGTTTCGGCAGAATTCGATTCTTAACCCGTCATACATTACTCGCACTAGCCATGCTCTTCCTAGGACTAAGTCTTGCCAACCTACAGATGGGCGGGCAAAAGCAAAAAGTCAATCGAAAAGGGACCGATGTAATCTTTGCGCTCGATGTGAGTCGTTCTATGCTCGCGGAGGATATTGCCCCATCGAGATTGGACAAAGCCAAGCTGCTAATTTCCAATTCACTGAAAATGTTAAGCGGAGATCGTGTGGGTATTGTCGCATATGCGGGTAGTGCCTATCCTGCACTGCCCATAACGACAGATTATGTTGCTGCTAAAATGGCGCTGAGTGCTGCCGACCCAAATGCAGTTCCTTCCCAAGGGACAAACCTCGCCGCTGCACTAGAGTACGGTTCAAAGTACTTCAACCCTGCCTCGCCAGCAGGTAGATTTATCATTGTCTTTACCGACGGTGAGGACCACGAGGCCCTCGGCGACTTAGAACTGCCGGATTTCCCTATCAACATCCTGATGGTAGGTCTTGGGACCCAAAGTGGCGGACCTATCCCTTTGAAAAAGAGTTCACGAGGTACGACGTATAAAAAAGACAGAAATGGTGAGGTCGTCATTACCAAAAGAGACGAAAAAGTACTGGCTGGACTCATCAAATATTTAGATGCTGCCTACCTTGACGGCAACCGCACCGAGCAAGCCCTTGACGGTATCAAAGAGTTTATAGAACGTGGGCAGAAAGCCGATATCAGTGAAGAAATCGCTATCGACTATGAACCGCAGTTTCAATGGTTTTTACTTCCTGCTTTATTCTTGGTATTGCTGTATCTAATGCTGCCAAATAAAATGGGTTCACCTTTCACCTATGGCCCGTTTGTACTGATGTTGTGCTGCCAGGTAGCGTGGGGACAGAATCCAGATTCCACCCTTTCAACGCTTAGTAAGGAGGGAACCGCGTGGGAATACGACCAGGCGGTAAACAGAGGAAAACTACTGCAAGAAGAAGGCAATCTTCAAGGGGCAGCTGAGTCACTATTATCGGCAGTTCAAACGAACCCAGAAGGTTACGAAGGCTGGTATAATTTAGGGTCGACACTGCTTGAGGCAGGAATGGCTGAGGAAGGTGAAAGTGCCTTGAAGGAAAGTCTAATGAAAGCAGAAAATGATGGCGACATGAGCGATGCTTTATACAACCTTGGTGATGCAGCGTTCGATGCGCAACGCTACGAAGAGGCATTAAACTACTACAAGGGAAGTCTTGTTAAAAATCCACAAAGAACTGACGCGCAATACAACTTTAATCGAGCCTATGAAAAGCTGCAACAAGAGCAGCAAAATAAAAAAAACCAAGACGACGAGAACCAGCAAGAGCAACAAGAAAAGGAGGATAAGGAGCCACCAAAATCGGACAAAGAAAATCCTCAAGAGAAAAATCCTGAAGACGAAAATTCGAAGGAAAAAGAGGACCCGCAGGGTCAGAGCGGTGAAGGTGGTGATGAAAATCAAGATGAGCAAGAAAACAAGCAGGGCGATCCCAATGATGATAAAGACAGTGAAAGAAATGAGCCCGAGCAAGGCGGCGAAAGTGACGCTAAAATGACACCAGAGGAAATCAAGGGATTACTCGAGGCTATTCAGCGTGCTGAGGAGAAAACAGCAAAAAAAGTAACAGCTAAAAAGGCCAAAGGAAAGAAGAAGAGCGGTGAAAAAGATTGGTAAACAACTTCTTATCTGTGCAGTGCTGCTCCATAGCGCTGCCTTTGGACAAAACGCGAGCCTAACGGCAAGCTGTTCCAAGACTACTGTTGGTTTAAATGAACCCTTTAGAATCACTTTTGCCACCAATGCGCGTAAGGGAACTATTACACCGCCCAACTTTGAAAAATTCATTGTAGTGAGCGGGCCTTATAAATCGAATCAGACCCAGATCATCAACGGTAAGATGTCCTCACAGCGTTCGATTGCTTATGAGATTGTAGCACAGGAAGAAGGTGTGTTTACCCTACCAGCTGCAAGGATGAAGGTCAGCGGACAGGAGTTAGAAAGTAACCGTTTGAAAATTACAGTAAAGGCAGGCGCTAAGCGGAACAGCAGGGCTGATAGAAACGCGAGAGAAAGCTTCAACGTTCGTATTCTCACCTCAAAAAAATCGGTCTATGTCGGGGAACCCATCGTCTTAAAATTTCGGGCAACGCTCTTTGATCCTGTTCGTGATCTCAGCATCATTCAAGCGCCAAATTTTGAGAACGTGCTTCAACAACAGTTGGAGTTTAAGCAAGAGAGTAAACGTGAAGTTGTTGGTAATAAAATTGCGACTGTATTGGACTTTGACAAAAGGCTTATACTGCCGAATAAACCGGGTACACTCGGTGGACAAGAACTAAAGGTTAGTGGACAAGTTCAGGTCCCAACAGGTCGGAGGGATTTCTTCAATATGCCATTGACAAAGTTTGTTCCGCAAGTGGCTACCGCTAAAATCCCAGCAGTTAAAATCAAACCATTACCGGAAGGAGCTCCGAAGCATTTCAAGGGTGGAGTGGGTGAATTAAAATTGGTTCGTGTAATCAGCAGAACTGAGGTTAGTGGAAGTGAAAGTATTACGATTAAACTGCGTGTAGAAGGCACTGGAAACTTTAATACCCTAGAAGTACCGGAGCTTATCCAACCTGAAGGGTTTGATGTTTATGATCCGAAATACAACGAGAACATTCGCTCTAGCGAGCTTGGTATTCGCGGCTACAAGGAATATGAATACCTATTGGTTCCTCAGTACCCGGGTAGTTTTATCCTTCCCGATATACAATGGAGTTACTTTAATACACGTACAGAGCGCTACGAGACGATCACGATTGCGACCGACACGCTAAACGTTGAGAACCCAGCGCTCAGTGGCGTGCAAGAAACCTCTGATTTAGAAGAAGCTGTTAAGCGCGAAGTCAAGACCATAGACGATGATATTCGTTACCTGCAGGACGACAACCTCGAGGCGCAAGGTACCTCCAACCTCTTTCCATGGACCTTTGGCTTGTTGATGCTCGCCGGTTTACTATGGCTTTGGCAATTCGCTCCTGAGCGAGGGAAAAACAGAAAGGTGAATTGGAAAAAAGAGCAACTGAAAATCGTACAAAAAGCATTCGCTGCAGAAGAAGAGCAACGCTACGGTACAATGCTGAATGCCCTTGAATATGGACTCGTCAAAAAAGGAATTCATCTAGAGCAAGTACGTCGTGAGGTGTTGGAGAACGTCTACGATAGGCCGATAGCAAATCGCATTTTAGATTTGATTGAAAATTGTAATATGGCACAGTATGCCCCTGTTGCGGCAAGCGATAATGCTCATCAACTAACAGAATTTGAAGAAGTATGGGAACAGATCTAACTTCAGTCACAGATAGCGCCAGGGCACTGTACGACCTCGGCAGGTACGGCGAAGCGCTTGAAAAATACCGAATGGTCTACGCCTCGCAAGCAGAAAATGATGTATTGTGTTACAATATGGGGAACTGTTATGCGCGAATGGGTGAATTGGGTGAAGCTAAGGTATTCTTTGAGCGCGCACTGATTTACGCTCCAAACAACATAGATGCTCAGCATAATTTAGATTGGATCAACCTCCGCCTAACAGATGCTCTTGTTGCTCCTAAGGAAGAGCTTGTTGAATGGATTGGACAATGGGAACGCTCTATCATGAGTCCTGAAGGATGGACCTTCCTAGCCTGGGTATTTCTGACGGCAACCATGGCACTGTTGGTTCTTCGACGTACTAAGAACAGATCGTTGAACTGGAGGTGGCCATTCACAACAACTGCTTTAGCCTTGCTACTTTTGGGTATGAGCTACCTAAGCATCCCAAAAATCAAAACTGGAGTGGTAGTTGAGAGAAATTCATACGGATATAGCGAGCCCTCATCAAATAGCAAGAGACTAATACTATTGAGTGAGGGCAGCGCAGGAACTATTCTAGGAACAAATAATTCTTGGGTATACGTTGAATTAGGCGATGGCCGCCTGGCTTGGTTTGATGTTGATGAATGGGAGTCATTGCTACCGGCACCGGATTAAACTAACTTAGGCAGCCTAAGTTTTTATTCTGTTGGCTTGATTGCAGCTGTTAGGGAATGTCCGTTCAATGTTTTAAGCTTCGTCTCATTTAGAATGCGTTTAATCACCAGCGGCATAAACGGTAAAAAGAACGTTACCATTTTTAGTGGACTGTTTAGCTATGCTGGTTGAACCCTTGTGCTTTTAGTTCAATGACTTTCTCATCGCGCGTAATCAAATTTGCACCTGAGCCGCCTTTTACATAACCAATAACCGTGAGGTTTGGATTCGCTTTAATCTTATCATGGTCGCCAATCTTTATGGTGAACAATAATTCGTAGTCCTCTCCCCCATTTAAAGCCACAGTGGTGGTATTCATATTGAAGTCCTCACACAATGTGTAAATGCTTGGATCAATAGGAATCTTATTCTCGTAAATATTGAACTGTATACCAGATGCCTTACTCAAGTGGAGGATTTCTGAGCTCAGCCCGTCGCTGATATCGATCATTGATGTAGGTTGAACATTTAACCCCTTCAGTAATTCAACAATGTCTTTGCGTGCTTCTGGCTTTAACTGGCGCTCCAAAATGTATTCATGACCGCCCAACTCTGGCTGCATTTCTGGATTCTCAAGGAAGACCTGCTTCTCACGTTCCAAAATCTGAAGTCCCATATAGGCTCCACCTACATCACCACTGACCACGATCAAATCATTATCACCAGCGCCTGAACGCTTCGCTTCGGTGCCTTTTTCCACACGGCCGGTAGCTGTGACACTGATCATTAAACCCGATTGAGAAGCCGTCGTATCGCCCCCAACAAGATCTACATTGTAGCGTTCACAAGCGAGATGTATGCCTTCGTAAATTTCTTCGAGTGCCTCTACAGGGAACCTGTTTGACACAGCTATACCCACGGTGATGTGCTCAGCCACACCGTTCATAGCGTAGATATCGCTCAGATTCACCGCGACGCTTTTATAG